>CACEFS010000010.1 GCA_902558895.1 uncultured Prochlorococcus sp. | reverse complement strand
TTTTCTCGCAAATAAGCCATTTCCCACTAACGGGAAATCCACCATAACTTTTTGCTTCTGGAATTTTTGATTTTTGTAAATAATTAATTGTTTTTCCACCAGCACCAAGAAAAACGTAGCCAGTTCTAATTGAAGTATTTCTACCTTCAGAACTGATTTCTAGTTCCCATTGTTTTTTATCAATTTTCTTTAAATCTACTAATTCTGTTTTGTATCTAATTTCAACATTTTTGTTTAAGGAAACTAATGACAAATACTCTTTGTTTAAAGCCTCAAAATTAATATCAGTTCCTCTACCTATTCTGGTAGCAGCAATTTGATTAGATGGATTTCTATCTTTTGTTATTAGAGGAGCCCATGATGAAATTTCATCAAAAGATGTAGAAAATTCCATATGGATAAATTCAGGATTTTCGGTCATTTTCTGAAATCTTTTTTTTAAAAAAGAAATATTATCCTGACCAGACACAAAGCTAATATGAGGAATAAATTTTAGAAACTTCTTAATATCAATTTTCCCTGCTTCATACAATGAGGCCCATAAAGACATGGATGTTTCAAAAGAACGATTTATTGAGAGCGCTTTATCTATTTTTAGATTTCCTTTTTCATCTAAAGGAGTATAGTTTAATTCGCAATTAGCCGCATGTCCTGTACCAGCATTATTTAAAGCGCCAGTACTTTCACTTCCTGGAGCATTTAATTTTTCTATAATAAGAAATTTTATATCTGGTAAAACTTCTGAAATTAGCAGGGCTAAAGTACTACTCATTATCCCTGCTCCTACTAAGACTGCATCAAAGTAGCTATTTTCATGAGTAGGATTTTTAGATGAAGTCACAACAGAAAATTATCTTTTTTGCAATTAATCAGATTTCTTTCTAGGCTTATTATAAAGTTAATCCAAAATTATGAGTACTGAAACACTCTCGCTGACAAACGAAAATGTAGAAAAAGTCCTTGACGAGTTAAGACCTTTTTTAATTTCTGATGGAGGTAATGTAGAGATTGCAGAAATAGATGGTCCAATTGTCAAAGTCAGACTTCAAGGAGCATGTGGTAGTTGCCCAAGTAGCACTATGACTCTCAAAATGGGTATTGAAAGAAAGTTAAAAGAAATGATTCCTGAGATAAGCGAAGTTGTCCAGGTTTTATAAAAATTTTTAACTTAAAAAATATATATTATTTAGTTTTTAATTCCTTCAACAAAGATGATTCCATATCAAGGCAATCAATTGGAAGTCCTTGACCAATTGCGATTAAAAGAGGTGCAAGAATTCCTAAAGTAAAAACTAAATTTGATTGGCTTACATCATATTTACTCAAAGTAAAAGTTATCAAATAAATAATTGAAAAATAAGCATGTAGTGAAAAAAATTCTTTTGGCTTTAACACTGGCCACCTTAAAGTATTTCCCAAGAAATATAAAAAACCTGTCATAAATAAATAGTTACATGAAGATTAAACCAAATATAAACATAAACCTTTTTAGAGACTATTTATAAAAATATTTACCTAAGATAATAATTAAAAAAACATTAAATCTTCGTTTCTATTTGTAAAAGCTAGACATGTAGTTAAAAGTAGGCTTATAATAGTTTGGTAGCAATCGCTACTTTTTCGTTCACCCTCTTTGAGGGCGCAGTTCGAGTCATACCATGGAACGGGGGATGGCCGTGTTGTCACATCGAAACATGACTACTTTAACTTACAGAGGTAAAAACTACGTTCAAAACAAAGAAGCTGCTAAAAAGCAACTTGTTGAACTTACCTACAGAAGAAACGTATACACCAACAGAATGGATGACGCTTCTTCAAGTAATGAAAAAGCAGAATTAAATTATAGAGGTGTTAATTACACTAAATAATTTAATTAAACAAATTAAAAGTCCCTTTTAGGGGCTTTTTTTTGGCTATATTTATCAAGAGTCATTTAAAAAATATGTCTGAAAGTTGCTGTAATACAAACACATCAAATAAAGCACTTAATCAATTTGATCATAAAGATGCAATTCAAGAAAGATATGGCTCAGCCGCACTAGAAAAAGAAAGTTGTCTTTGTACACCAGTTGGGTTTAATCCTGTTTTACTTGAAGCAATTCCTCATGAGGTTATAGAAAGAGATTATGGGTGTGGTGATCCAACAAAATATGTTCAAAAAAATGATATAGTCTTAGATCTTGGAAGTGGTAGCGGCAAAAATGCTTTCATTTGTGCTCAAATTGTTGGGAAAGAAGGGAAAGTTATTGGAGTTGATCAGAATCCTGACATGCTTTCTTTATCAAGATCAGCCTCTAAAGAAGTTACAAAAAATATAGGTTTCAACAATACAGAATTTCTAGAAGGTTCAATTGAAAAACTTGATGAATTAGATAAAGATTTAAATCCATTAATCGCAGATAAATCAGTTGATATCATTTTAAGTAATTGCGTTTTAAACTTAGTAAGTCCAGAATCTAGAAATAACCTCTTAATTAACATAAAAAGAGTTTTAAACGATAATGGAAGAATTGCAATTAGCGATATCGTCTCTAACAAAAAAGTTCCTTTAAGATTGCAAAATGATCATGATCTATGGACGGGATGTATTAGTGGAGCATGGTATGAACCAGACTTTATAAGTGACTTTAAAGAACTAGGATTTAAAAATTTACAATTTGCAGAAAGGAGTGCTGAACCTTGGAAAGTAATTGAGGATATAGAATTTAGAACAGTAACTTTAGTTGGCAATATTTAAAAAATTCAAGAGTTTAAAAATATAATTTAAATTTCCATGAGAAATAATCTAAGAGATCAAATACCAGCATTAAAAAATAAGTATTATTTCAACTATGGAGGTCAAGGACCATTACCAAAAACTTCTCTAGAAGCAATAGTTAAAACTTGGGAAATAATCCAAGATTTGGGACCATTTACAAATGATATGTGGCCTTTTATTTATAAAGAAATTTTGACCACAAAAAGAATCATTGCTCAAAAATTAGGTGTCAATTCTAAGAATGTAGCTTTAACCGAGAATATCTCTTCGGGTATGATCTTGCCTTTTTGGGGAATAAAAGTAGAAGAAGGAGAAGAGTTATTAATAAGTGACTGTGAACATCCTGGAGTAGTAGCCGCAAGTCGAGAATTTTGCAGAAGAAATAAATTAATATTTAAAATTTTCCCAATCCAAAAAATTAAAAATCTTAACGATGAAAATATAATTTTAGAGATTTCAAAAACCCTAAATAGTAAGACTAAGATCCTAATTATTTCTCATATTTTATGGAACTTTGGATATAAAATTCCTTTAAAAGAAATTTCTATCGAATTAAAAAATAATCGAGAAAATTCTTATCTACTTGTTGATGGAGCTCAAACCTTTGGACACATAAAAATTGAAGAAGAAGTTTTTTATTCTGATTTATATTCAGTAACTTCTCATAAATGGGCATGTGGTCCAGAAGGACTAGGAGCCATTTATGTCTCGGATAGATTTATTCATGAAACAGATCCAACAATAATTGGTTGGAAATCATTAAAAAAAGAAAAAGGCATCTATGAACCTTCAAATAATCTTTTTCATGATGATGCAAGGAAATTTGAAGTAGCTACCTCTTGTATCCCTTTACTTGCTGGGCTCCGGAATTCTTTAGCTCTTTTGGATAAAAACTGCCCTGAAAAAGAAAAAAACAAAAATATTAAAAAATTAAGTGAAAAACTTTGGGATCAATTAAATGAATTAAACGGCGTTGAATTAGTTTTAGATAAAAAATACTTAAATGGGATAGTTAGTTTTAACATCGAAAATATTGAAGATAAGGATGAATTTGTGAAGAAACTTGGTGAAAAGAAAATTTGGATAAGAGTTTTAGAAGATCCAAAATGGTTTAGAGCATGCATACATCAATTGACTACAGAAGCGGAGATTGATTTACTTGCTGAAGAAATAAAAAAAACTTTAGCTTCTTTGTTGTGATTTTGTTTACAACTTTCAAAAAGGACCCCCCACAAAAGTGGGGCTGGGGCGAAAAATACTGACTTCTAAATAAATTACCTTTTAAAAATTGTATGGCCTAAAATCATTCAAGTTAAACTTTAAAAAAGGTTGGGTTTTACAAGATAATTTGATTTACCAAGGTATCTCTGAGCTATCCCATGCAATAAATTTTCCAGTAGATTCTGGGGATTGATTTTTAATAATATTGATCAAGAATTGGGAGGATTTTTCTTTACTAAATAATTTATGTTCTGGAACAAATTTATGAAAAGGTCTAGATAAATCAGTATCTACTGTACCTGGATGAAGCAATGTGATCGTAGCCTTTGGGAAACGTCTAGCCCACTCAATACTTAAAGATTTAAAAAACTGATTTTGGGCAGATTTTGCAGCTCTATATGAATACCAACCTCCAGTTTGATTATCTCCAATACTTCCCACTCTTGCACTTATACTTGCAAAATTAAAATCAAAATCTTTTGGTATAAATTCTTCAATAGTTTTAGCTAATAAAATAGGAGAAAAGGCATTGATTGAAAAACTTTCAATCATATTTTTTTTATCAAGATGTTGTAATCTTTTTTCTGGTTGAAGAGAATTACTATGAAGTCTCCCTGTAGCGTTAATGACTAATCTTAATTTTGAAGAATGATCTGATATTTTATTTTTCAATTGCAAAAGGGATTGAGAATCCTCTATATCTAATTGCCAAAAAGAATTAAATTCACTTTTTCTTCCACACAAAACAACATCTAAATCTTTTTCATTTTCACTTAGATCTTTAGCTATTTGCGTTCCAATTCCACCTGCCCCTACAACTAAGGCTAAGCCTTTCATTTTATTAAAAATAACTTAATTGATTCTAAGAAACTTTTCTTGTGATTTGCGTAAAGATCTTTCTTATTTGATTAGGAAATTTTATTGCGATTTACTTTTTTCTTTTAATAATTTATAAGCTATTTTTCTATCATCAAAATTAATAACTTTATCATTGAGAATTTGGTAGTCTTCATGTCCTTTTCCTGCAATTAAAACAATATCGCCTTTATTGGCAAATTTAATAGATTCATTTATTGCTTTAAATCTATCAATCTCAATTTTTATTTTTTCTCTTTTTTTAATACCCATCAAAATATCATTTACTATCTTTTGCGGTTCTTCTGATCTTGGATTATCCGAAGTTATAAAAAGTTGATCAGAAAACTCTTCAGCTATTGATCCCATTAAGTGCCTCTTACTACGGTCTCGATCTCCTCCACAGCCAAAAACAGTTATGAGTTTCCCTTCACAAAGTTTTTTAATTGATTGCAAAACTTTTTTTAATCCATCAGGAGTGTGGGCATAATCAACAATTATTGTTGGAAGAGATCCTAAAACGACATCATTATCAATTTGAATTTTCTCCATTCGCCCAGGAGCACCAGGGAAAGATTGTATTAACTTTGATAGATCTTTTAAAGAAAAATTAAGTTTATACAAAATTGTTATTGCTTGAATCACATTCATTAAATTAAATTCACCGACAAGTGGAACAAAAAGTTGAATTTTTTCACTAGGTGTATGAAAAATACAGGTGGAGCCACTTTCATTAAATTTTTTATCTGTTACGAAAAAAAAATTATCATTTTCAAATTCACTTTCAGTAATCTTTGTAGAGACTAGTGAAGATCTTTTTTCAAGATCAGATGATAATCTAGATATCCAATGGTCATCATGATTTAATACACATATTCCATCTTTTTCTTTTAAGTAAGGTGGGAAAAATAATTTTCTTTTTGTTTGAAAATATGATTCCATATCTGAGTGATAATCAAGATGATCTTGAGTTAAATTAGTAAATATAGCCGCCTCAAATTCACATCCTGATATCCTTTTTTGAGCGATAGAATGAGAACTTACCTCTAATATCGCGAATTCAGATTCTGCCTCAACAGCAGCATTTAATTTCTTTTGAAGTTTATCGGCAAAATCAGTTGTATGAGAAGCCACTTCTGAAAAGCCAGGCCATCTATTAAACAAGGTCCCAAATAATGCAGTCTTTTTACCTAATTTTTTTAAAAGATATTCCAATAAAAAAGTAATTGTCGTTTTTCCATTTGTACCAGTAACACCAATAAGTTTAAGTTTTCTTGAAGGCCTGTTCCAAAACTCAGCGACTATTTGACCAAAAATATAATCTAAATTATCCTCTATTACCAAAATCCTTTCTCGATCAATAGATCCAATTTTCTCTTTTGCAGCAGGCCCAATAATGGCAGCCTCCGCGCCATTTTCAATTGCCTCAATACAGTATTTTCCTCCATCAACATTTAAACCAGGCATACCTAAAAATAAAGTTCCTTTTTGAACTTCTTTAGAGTTAAAAGAAATATTATTAATTTCATGATCGATTAAATCTAATGAAGGAATAATTCCTACCAAATCTAAAAGTTTATGTAATTTTATAGATCTCATATAAAAAAATTATTTCTCCAGAATGGTACTAATATTTTTTTGAAACCAATTCTTTAATTGATCATCTTTTAATCTTGGAGAAATGCGAGGCAATTCTATAATCTCTTGGGACCTAATTCCTTCAACAGCAATAACAGGTACTTCATAATCATATTTTTTATATTTATCTTTATATAAATCGACCCTATCAATATCAATTTCTTCAAGCTCCTCTAGATTAGGGAATAACTCATTAAGATTTATTTTTGCCAGTTTGTTTTTTAATGAATCACAAAGGCAACATCCTTGCCTAACAAAAATAAATATTTTCATTCATTTAGTCAGGCACAGGGTCACATCCACAGGGAGTTAAAGGATGACATCTGCTTAATCTTCTCAAAGTTAACCACCCTCCCTTCCAAGGACCATGTCTAGTAATTGCCTCATATCCATAAGAGCTGCAACTTGGAATAAATCTGCATCTTGGTCCGAAAAAAGGAGAAAACCACTTTTGATAAAATGAAATCATAAAAAGAAGTATAGAAGTAATTGATTTATTAATAGTTTTGAACACTTTAATGATGTAAAATAATATTTCCAGTAGTAATTAGTTTAATTGAATTTAATCAATTATCCAATTTATTGCAAATTTCTATTTAATTTAAAATTATGTCAAGATACCGCGGCCCCAGATTAAGGGTTACGCGTCGCTTGGGAGAACTACCAGGTCTCACCAGGAAAGCTTCAAAGAAGTCTAATCCTCCAGGTCAGCACGGCCAAGCCCGTCGCAAGCGATCAGAATATGCAATTCGTCTAGAAGAAAAGCAGAAACTTAGGTTTAATTATGGAGTTTCTGAAAAACAACTAGTACGTTATGTAAAAAAAGCTAGAGCTCAAGATGGATCTACAGGAACTAACCTACTAAGACTTTTAGAAAACAGACTTGATAATGTTTGTTTTAGATTAGGTTTTGGAGGTACCATTCCAGGCTCAAGACAATTAGTAAATCATGGCCATGTAACCGTTAATGGAAATGTTCTTGATATTGCTGGCTATCAATGCAAATCAGGCGATGTAATCGGAATTAAAGAAAACAAAGCAAGCAAAAAACTTGTGGAAGGTAATATAGAATTCCCTGGTTTAGCAAATGTCCCACCTCATCTTGATTTAGACAAACCTAAATTAACGGGAAAAATAAATGGAAAATGCGACAGAGAGTGGGTAGCTCTTGAAATAAACGAACTACTAGTTGTTGAATATTATTCAAGAAAAGTTTAATAATACTTTTCTTTGGATTATTAAATCTCTCTTTTAAAAAATGAGAGATTTAATTTAATTCTTATTTTTAAAAATAATGGGAAATAAGGAAAATAATATAAAAAAACCAGGTTTTAAGACCTTATCTATTCACCATGGGGAAACATTTGCAGAAAAAACTGGATGCGTTATGCCTCCTATTTTTTCTACATCTACTTTCAAACATGGAAATAAAGATAATTTCGACTACACAAGATCAGGCAATCCAAACTTTAGAATTCTAGAAAGCGTCCTTAAATCAATAGAAGATTCTAAATACTGTACTGTATTTGGATCTGGAATTAGCGCGGTAACTGCAATTTCATCAACACTTAAATCAGGTGACAAGATACTCTGCGAATCAAATCTCTATGGTTGTACAGTGAGAATATTCGAAAAAGTTTTCAAGAAATTTGGACTAGAAGTTTTATACATAGATTTTACAAACGAAAATAATATCAAAAAGATTTCAAACTTGGAGCCAACATTGATATGGCTAGAAAGTCCAACTAATCCACTTTTGAAGATACTTGATATTAAGGCGATTTGTGATGAAGCTAATAAACTGCAAATCCCAGTAGTTGTGGACAATACCTTTTCTACGGCACTTATTCAAAAACCATTGGACCTTGGTGCAACACTATCACTCGTAAGCACAACAAAATTCATTAATGGACATAGTGATGCACTTGGTGGAGCAGTGCTTACAAATAATGAGGTATGGAATAGTAAGATGCTTTTCTCTCAAAAAGCTCTAGGGCTTCAACCATCTCCTTTTGATAGTTGGCTAATTACGAGAGGAGTAAAAACTCTTCCTTTAAGAATCGAACAACAAACGCAAAGTGCAAAATTAATTTCTGAAGAATTAGAGAATCATAAAATAATTAGTAAAGTAATTTATCCTTTTAATCAAAAACATCCGCAATTTAATTTAGCAAAATCACAAATGAGATCTGGAGGTTCGATGATCACCATAAAATTAAATCTTAAAAAAGAGGATACTTTTAAATTTTGCAAATCTCTCAAATATTTCTCTCTAGCAGAAAGCCTTGGAGGAGTTGAAAGTTTAATTTGTCACCCCGCAACAATGACTCATGCTTCTGTTGATGATGAAACAAAAAATCTTTTAGGGATAGATGATACTCTTGTCAGATTATCTATTGGATGTGAAGAAACAAACGATTTAATCTCAGACATATTATCTGCTTTAAATAAATTCTGAAAATTGAGAGATTTACTTAAAAACCCTATATGGAAAAATTTAGAGTTGGGATATTCTATTCCTGATAGTATTCATGCTGTTTCTGTAGCATTACCAACTTGGAATGATGTAATAAATTACGAGGAAAAAAATCAAGAATGTATGAATTTGTTGAAGTCCATTTACCCAAGATTCGGGCTAAACCCCATAGTGAAAAGATTATGCGAAAAAGTAAAAAAGGAAAATTACTACAACAATAAAAGTATCTGGCCATATCCGAATGAAAGCATAGCTTTTAAAGCAAAAAAATACATTGATAGAAATACTTCTGAACAAATCTCATTAATAGAAAAAAGAGATAATTTAGCTTTCTTAATAACTGAAAAAGAAGGAAGTATATATGCAAAATCTTTTTGGCAACATACCGGTCTTGGTATATCTTCAAGGGCTGCTGCTATAGAACTGGGTCTTGA
Organism: uncultured Prochlorococcus sp.; assembly: GCA_902558895.1. Classification (GTDB taxonomy): domain Bacteria; phylum Cyanobacteriota; class Cyanobacteriia; order PCC-6307; family Cyanobiaceae; genus Prochlorococcus_A. The sequence goes on along the minus strand of CACEFS010000010.1, from coordinate 32,173 downwards.
AGATTGCCCTCCAAAATCTTACGTATATGAATGTTCTCAAAAAATAAAAAATAGAATTTCTAAATCTACAAAAATTAACTCTAATGATATTCACTTAACTTCATCTGGAATGTCTGCATTGCATACATCATTAGAAATCATATATAAATTATTTCCAGCTAAACCAACACTCCAAATTGGTTTTCCATATGTAGATGTACTTAAATTACCAATGAACATCTTTCATGGAGCCAAGTTAATTACAGAAGAAAATTGCGAGGATATTGAATTAGAAATCAAAAGAATAAATCCATCAGCATTAATTATTGAACTACCAAGTAATCCAATGCTCAAATGTGTAAACATTAAAAAAATTTCAAAGATAGCAAAAAAGTTAAATATTCCCTTAATTGTTGACGATACAATTGGTTCAAATTTAAATATAAATTCTTTAGAACATGCAGATATAGTTTTTACTTCACTTACAAAAATTTTTTCAGGTAGTGGGGATATTCTTGCCGGATCATTAATACTAAATCCAAAAAGCAAATGGATTGATCAATTTAGAAATGCATTAAACGAGATTAATCTTCCAACACTTTCCGATGGAGATACAGTTTATCTAGAGAAAGTTAGTAGAGATGTAAATCAAAGAGTTTTTGAACAAAATAAAGCATGTTTAGAATTAAAAAAAAGATTAGAAACCCATAGCGAGATTAAAAATATTTTCCATCCTGAAAATTGTCCAAATTTTAATTCTTTACTCACTTCTGATGGAGGATACGGCTGCTTATTATCGTTTGAATTAAATGGAGGATTGAACAAAGCTAAGAAATTTTATGATTCTCTACAAATATCTAAAGGACCTAGTTTAGGTACAAAATTTACTCTAGTTTGTCCTTATGTTTTACTAGCTCATTATGAAGAGTTGGATTGGGCTGAAAGTTTTGGTATACCCCCGCACCTTATTAGAGTATCAGTTGGATTAGAAGACCAAAATCAATTATGGAACAGCTTTTCTGAAGCACTAAATAATTTCTAAATTCCTAGTATTTACCGTATAGAAACTTATATACTCTTTTTCTGAATAATAGTTAGTATTAATATATATTTTCTCAATATATAAATGGCAAAAATTTACGAGGACAACAGTTTTGCTATTGGAAACACTCCATTAGTAAAATTAAAATCAGTTACTAAAAACGCGAAAGCTACAGTACTTGCAAAAATTGAAGGTAGAAACCCCGCTTATAGCGTCAAATGTAGAATTGGCGCAAACATGATCTGGGATGCTGAGAAAAGTGGCAAACTTACAAAAGACAAAACTATTGTTGAGCCAACTTCTGGAAATACAGGAATTGCTCTAGCTTTTACTGCTTCAGCAAGAGGTTATAAGCTCATCCTTACAATGCCAGAATCCATGTCAATTGAAAGAAGAAGGGTTATGGCAGTATTGGGTGCTGAAATTGTTTTAACAGAAGCATCAAAAGGTATGCCTGGAGCAATTGCTAAGGCTAAAGAAATTGCAGAAAGCAATCCATCTCAATATTTCATGCCAGGTCAATTTGATAATCCAGCAAACCCTGAAATTCATTTCAAAACTACTGGACCAGAAATCTGGGATGATTGCGATGGTGAAATTGATGTTCTAGTTGCAGGGGTTGGAACTGGCGGCACAATTACAGGAGTTTCAAGATACATTAAGCAAGAAAAGGGCAAAAATATTACTTCTGTAGCTGTAGAACCATCACATAGTCCTGTTATTACACAGACAATGAATGGAGAAGAGGTTAAATCTGGACCACATAAAATTCAAGGAATTGGAGCAGGATTTATTCCTAAGAACCTTGACTTATCAATTATTGATAAGGTTGAACAGGTGACAAATGACGAGTCAATCGAAATGGCTCTTAAATTAGCAAAAGAAGAAGGTCTATTAGTCGGAATATCTTGTGGAGCTGCTGCTGCTGCTGCTGTTAGATTAGCTGAACAAGATGAATATGCCGGGAAAACTATTGTAGTTGTTCTACCTGATTTAGCAGAGAGATATTTATCATCAATTATGTTTACTGAAGTTCCAAGCGGAATCATTCAAGAACCAGTTAAAGCCTAAATCTATTTTTCTCCAGTAATGAATCTGGTGAAATATACATCGCATCGCCATAAGAGAAAAATCTAAATTTTTCTTTTATGGCTTTTTTATACAAATCTAATAATCTTTCTCTACCAATCATTGCACTTACTAAAAGTAATAATGAACTTTTAGGAAGATGAAAATTAGTTAATAATCCATCAATTACCTTAAATTTATAACCTGGCTTGATTACTAAATCCACGTACTTCGCTATGGGAATATAGTCATTAATTTCATGAGAATAACAACTTTCAAGAGCTCTCACGCTAGTTGTCCCAATAGCAATTATTCTTCTATCTGTTTTCTTTATTTTTTTTATTTCCTCCACTACTTCCTTATTAACACTTACCCATTCTTTATGAAGTTTTAAGTTACTTAGATCTTCTTGATCAATTGGTTTGAATGTTCCATAGCCCACGTGCAAAGTTATCGGTAAAATTATTACTCCTTTTCTTTTTAGATTGGAAATAAGACTTTTGCTTAAGTGTAAACCAGCAGTTGGCGCAGCAACAGCCCCTGGATTAGTTGCATACTCAGTTTGATAACTATTCTCATGAAAAAATTCTTCTTCGGTATTTTTTATATAAGGCGGGAGAGGGATTTCCCCATATTTATCAAGAAGGTCATTCATTGAATTGAGATCAGTTATATTTTTAGGAAATTTAATAAATCTCCCTCCAGTTTCTTCATCAACTCCATCAACCATCAAATTAATATCTTGTGCAGAAGGAGATTTTAATATTATTTTTCTATTTATTTTTAACTTTTTCGCTGGCTTTGCCAAACATAACCAAACACATTCGTGAGATCTTTCTAAGACTAATAATTCGACTAACGTCCCATTTTCTAATTCAACCTTTAACCTAGCTTTCATTACCTTAGTATTGTTAACAACTACAAGATCGCCTTCTCTAAATTCATCTAAAAGATTCTTGGTAAATTTATTAGTTAAGCAGTCTTCTTCTAAAAAACTATTTCTAACTATCATCAATCTTGATTCATGCCTAATTTCACAAGGTTTACTAGCAATTAGTGAAGGATCAAGTAAATAATCATAAGATTCAAGCCTATAATCTCTTTCGTCTTTATTAATTTGAGAAATCAATTAAATTTAAGATACAAGTGTCTCTGGCTCATTTTCAATCAGGTTAGCCAAGTCTTTCAAGAATGAAGCACCATCAGCTCCATAGATCACTCTGTGATCAGCTGTAAGATTTACTTGCATTATTTTTTTAACAGATATTGAACCATCACTATTAGCTACAACAGTTGGTTTCGATGATGCTATCGCTAAGATCGCTCCGGTCCCTGGGGGTAGTATTGCGTCAAATCTATCAACACCAAACATACCAAGGTTTGATAAGGTAAATGTTCCCGTTGAGTATTCATTTGGTTCTAATTGTTTTAATCTCGATCTTTTTACGAGATCTTTCCATTCCCTAGATAATTCAAATAAATCAGTATTGCATGGTTCTTTTAATACTGGAGTTATTAATCCCCCATCTTCCATCGCAACAGCAACAGCAATATTTATATTTTCTGGATAAGAGATTCCATTTTCTGAAAAGCTTGAGTTAACTTGAGGGTGTTTCTTTAGTGTCTTTGCAACTGCCTTTACAAGTAAAGCAGTCATAGTCACTCCGTTCTGTTTTACCTTTTTGTAGAAATTATCTAATTTATCTGTATTGATAGAGTAACCCACCCTAAAACATGGAACATCTAAGCTAGATTCCATATTTTTATTTACCGCTTTTTGAAGAGTATTAAATTGAACTGTTTCTCCAGGATTACCAAAACTATTTCCTGAAGTTTCTGGTTTACTTTCAACTCCCAAATTTGCACTAGGAATACTTGCAGGAGAACCACTTTCTCCTATCCATGGTATAGAAATAGGTTGGCCATTAGCTTTTAAAATATCATCAGCTTGAATCCTTCCGTGAGGGCCAGATCCATGAACCTTTGCTAAATCAACACCCATTTGAGAGGCTAGTTTTTTAGCTCTTGGAGATGCAATAACCCTCGAAGAAACATTACTTGTTGCGGCATTAATTTGATCGACATTAAAAGATGGGACAGGCTTTTGACTCTTTAAGACAACTTCTTCAGCTTCTTTATTGATATTTTCAGGCTGGACTACTGGTTTTTCTTCAGTTTTATTGCTTACCAATTCAAGTTGGTCTGAAGTTGAGACTTCGGGTTGATTCCCTTTATTTTGTTCTTGGATAGAAGCTATCTCGTCCTCATTTTCTACAATGAGACCTATAGTTTCTCCAACAGGTGCAGTGCTGCCGGCAGGCATTAAAACTGCTGCAAGATATCCATCTTGAAAAGATTCAACATCCATATCTGCCTTATCAGATTCAACAACCAAGACAGATTCTCCTCTTTCAACCTTATCTCCAGGATTTTTCAACCATTCCACAATTTTGCCCTCCGTCATAGTAGAACTCAAGGCAGGCATAAATATTTCGTGAGACATAGGAAATTAGTTATAGCAATGGTTTTCAAGGACTGTCTACCAAAGTGTCTACTATTTATGGGGTTAGACGCCTTTTAAACACTCGTTATTATTATACGAAATCATGTTCTCAGTGGAAACTCTTAAAACTTAAGAAAGTAATAATTTAGATCGATTAGAATTTTAAAATTTCGCAATTTAGAACTACTTATTTTCATCAAAAAAACTAAACTTTTCTCTAATTATTATCTATAGATTGAATAACTCCGTCTTTAACAGTAATAGAGACTTGCATTTTTTCAATAAGATTGTCGCCCACAGTGACATCACAGAAACTATCCACTTGCCCTTGATCAACAATTTCGTTCATTTTTAATTCGCGAACTTGACTTTGTTGTTGAAGTAAATTTCTTTTTTGTTCTTCAATTTCATTTCGTTTTGCTGCGACTTGTTGTTGCACCTGACTAACCTGTTCTTGAACTCTTGGATCTAGAGGATTAACCGATTGGGATCTAATATTATTTACTATTTGCTGCCCCTCCTGCTCAAGTTGAGATAATTGCTGGTCAATGTTTGAAATTGCTTTACTTAATTCTTTTTCAGCATCTTCCTTCCAGGTTGGTGTAACTACAGCTTTAATAGCAATTGAGCGCTTAATAGATATTGAGTTTTTTGTTTCCATAAAAAATTAAATTACCTTTTCAATATAGATAGAACAAATCAAATTTTCTTACTAAATTTGTTTTCATACATATTTTCTATTTGTAATGAATATTTTTTTTCTATTTCTTTTCTTTTTTGTTTAAGAGTTTGTGTTAACAAACCATTTTCTAAAGTAAAAGCATCAACAAAATAACAATCTAATATTTGTTCTTCTGATCTTGCTCCTAATCGACGTTTAAGCAAATTATTAATTTGAGATTTAAAAAATGTACCAATATTCTTATTCAGGTTTAATTTTGAAAGTTCTTCTTCCAAAAACTTGTTTTTAACCAATTCGACATTAGGCACAACAAGGGCTGTTAAACATTTCTTATCTTGTCCTACTAGTTGAATCTGATTAATAAATTCGGAACTAAGGATTTCGGTCTCAAGCGGATTCGGTTCTATATTTTCACCACTTGAAAGAACTATTGTATCCTTAGCTCTTCCTGTTATAAAAAGAGAACCATTTGGTATTAGAAAACCTAAATCGCCAGTATCAAACCAACCATCCCTGGATAAAACATCTTTTGTAGCTAATTCATTATTAAGATAACCTTTCATAACTTGTGGTCCCTTAACAAGAATTTTTCCGACTTCTCTAAACTTCAGAATCTTTTTTTTATCATCATTTACTATTTTGATTTCAGTAAATGCTAGAGGCTGACCAGATGATCCTCTAACATTTAATTCTCTTCTCCTACAAGTTAATACTGGACTAGTTTCTGTGAGGCCATAACCTACCAAAACATCTACACCTAAAGATTCAAAAAAAAGATCCACATGTTCTGGCAATGCCCCTCCGCCGTTAATAGGAAATTTCAGTTTTTCTCCGCATAGTTGTTTAAGAATATTCGGCCATAAAAAAATAGTAGACAATTTATGTAAAGGATATCGACCAATTACAGAACCCAGTAAGGGAATTTTTGATTTAAAAGTTATTTGATTGATATCTAAATTTCTTATCTTTCTTAGACTTCTTTTGAAAACTGAACTATTACTTATCAAAAACTTAATAAGTTTTTGCTTTTTGGAAGGCATTTTTTTCAACGCCTGAAAAAAACCATCATGTATTGCTTCCCATAATCTTGGGACAGTAGCCATGACAAAAGGTTTTACTTGTGTAATATCATCTTTCAGAAATTTTGGAATTGTATAGTATTGAGAACAACCACATGAAAAAAAGAAGTATTCAGCACTCCTCTCATAAGAATGCCAGATAGGCAACACGCTTAATACAGAAGTCCCAGGTTCTGGATCAGCGATATAGGCTAAATTGATTATTTGATGTAAAAAATTTGCATGAGTCAAGGGGACACCTTTAGGTTTTCCTGTTGTCCCAGAAGTGTAAAGAATAGTAGCGATGTCATCAATCTCTGGATTAAATTTTTCAAAATTATTATTTTGTGAATTTTCTTTTTCTACTGAACTTATAAATTTACTCCAGCTTATTAGATTTTCAAATTGTTCATCTTCTAAATTGATTATAAATTTTAGTCTTTTTTTTAATTCTTCTTTGTTGTTTAACTTTACCCAAATCTCCTTAGATTGGACTACTAGACCTACTGAATTAGAGTGCTCAATAATATAGTCTAATTCTACTGAAGGAGAATTAATACCTCTCACTGCATTTATACCTCCTAAACGCATTAAGCCTTGATCTACTACTAGCCATCTTGGAGAATTTTCAGATATTACAGTAACTACATCCCCCTTTACTAAACCATAATTTTTAAAAGAAAAAGAGACTTTTGTTATTAAATCAGCCAGCTCAGAGTAAGAAAATTTTTCTTTATATTTCCCTCGTAAATCGCAAACAGCTAAAGTATCACCACATTTAATTTTTAATTTTTCCCAAATTTGATCCAAATGATTAAGGTTCTTAATAAAATCTCTATTTTTAGCAAATTTATCTTTTTTAGAAAGAGGCTTTGTTGAAGGCCAATAAGCTAATTCACCCATATTAAATTGATTTTGAAATTTTAATTTCTATTTTGATACAAAAACAAAATTAAATTCTTCCTTAATGATTTTTTTAACAATTCTCTTGACTTCTTGAATATTTAAATTTTTGTTGTAATCAATCATATTTGCCATAAGGCAATTTTCTATTCCGCAAGGAACAATTTTATTAAAATTTTCTAATTCGCAGTTAATATTGATTGAAAATCCATTTATCGTAATCCATCTTTTACACCCAATTCCAATTGAAGCAATTTTCTTATTTCCTATCCAAACACCAGTAAACCCTTTTCTAGAGTGACATTTTATATTAAAAGTTCCAAGGATTTTTATAATGATTTCTTCAATTTTTCTTAAGTACCAATTTAAATCTTTATTATAATTTTTCAAATCTAAAACCAAATACGTTACTAATTGTCCTGGCATATGACAAGTAACCTCACCGCCTCTATCAATCTTAAAAACATCATATTTAGCATCATTCAGAGAAAATAGTAAATTATCTATATTAGATCCTCTCCCCAATGTATAACAGAGTTGATGCTCACCTATCCAAATAAAATCAGGATTAGATTTATCTAAAATCAATGCCTCTTGATATTCTTTTTGTAATTTATAAACATCATTAAAAAAAGAAATATTATCAGGTTGTTTAATTATTGCTGTTCTATTATCCATATTTAAGTAGATTTAGAAAGTAAGTAAATATTTTAGATTTGTTATGAAAATTTTAATCCATGGAAAGAATCTTGAGCTCACTGGAGCATTAAAAGAATATACTGAGGCAAAGATAGAAAAAGCAACGCACCACTATAAGGATATCGTTAAAGAAGCTGACATACACCTTTCAATTGAAAAGAACCCAAGAGTCTCGTTTCAAACTGCAGAAGTTACTATTTTTGCAAATGGTACCGTAATTAGAGCTGAGGAAAAAACTGAAAATCTATACTCAAGCATTGATTTAGTTTCAAATAAACTTTGTAGAAAATTACGTAAATATAAAGAAAGAAACAATAAAACAATTCATAACAATCAATTTAAAAATAAAGACTCTTTACTAATTGAAAGTATGGAATCAAGTTTTTTAGATAAAGCTTTATTTAAAGAAGGAACTGAAGCAAGTCTGCCTGAGCCATCTATAAAAAATAAATACTTTGAAATGACTCCAATTTCATCAGAAGAAGCAAGAAAACAATTAGATCTAATTGATCATGATTTTTATGTTTTTCGAAATAAGAAAAATAATGAACTTCAAGTTATATATAAAAGGAATCATGGAGGATATGGATTGATTCAATCTAAATAACTTTTAAATGCCCAATATTGATTATGAATTAAACAGGAAAATTCATGCGATTATTATTAACCCCTATCTAACCTGGGAAGATTTTCATGTGAATTGCGATTTAATAAAAAAATACAATATCAAGAATATTTCTACTTCACTTAATTATTTGGCTGATTTTAAAAACCTTTTGGGTAATTATAGCGCGAATATAAACGCACTTATTTCTTACCCTTTAGCAGATTTACCAGTTTCATTTATTGAAGAATTAGTTTGTTTTGCAAAAGATAAGGGGGCCAAAGGAATTGAATATATCCCAAACTTTATTAATTTATCCAAAAGACACTTAGAAACTTTCGCCGCTGAAATTGAGCAAGTGAAGCTATCTGGATTACCAGTTTCTATAATCATAAATAAATCAAAACTAAAAAAAGAAGTTTTGTACAACGCGATAGAAATATCTTTGGAATTAGGAATAAAAAATTTTCAATTCGGGGACGGGTTTGGGCCTCCTATTACATCAAATGATGTCGCGGAGATACTAAAAATAACGGGCCCCCAAAATCAAATCAAAGTTGTAGGTGGCATAAAAAAACTGACGCAAGTAATTGATTTGTTTGATAATGGAATTAGTTGCGTGGGAACTTCCAATTTTTGTGAAATTTTTGAAGAAGTAAACGTTATTTAAATGTTTGGTTCTGGTGAGTGCAGACTTAAAGGTCTCTGTATTAAAGCTTCTCCATTAGGCGAGAATGATAGATTAATAACTATCCTTACCGATGAGCAAGGGATTGTTAGATTAGCGGTACCTGGTGCTAGGCGTCCTAAAAGTAGTCTTGCCGCAGCTACTCCTTTAACATATTTAAGTCTGCAGATTTTTGGGAAAAGAAGTCTTAAATCTGTACGGCAAATTAAAATATTAAAAAGCTATTCTGGTCTAGGAAAAAATATTGAATGTCTTGCAGCCGCACAAGCAATAACTGAATTAACATTTTTATTAGTAGGTAATAATGACAAGCAACAAGACTATTTATCTTGCGTTCTTGCACATCTTGATAGGATTTATCTATATAAAGAATCTAAAGAAGAAGATATTAAAATGCTCTCAATGAGTATTCAATCTTTAATCCATCTATTAGCTATCGGGGGTATTAATTTACCAATTCATCATTGTTGTAAAACTGGAGAACCTATTATTCCACCTTTAGGAAATTGGGAATGGAGTTGTTATTATCTGCCAAGTGAGGGGTTTTCATCCATAGAAGATCCTCAAAGTAATCTAAAAATAAATGCATCTGAAGTTGCTCTTTTGCAAAGACTTCTTTTCCCAGAATTACCAATAAAATCTAATGGAGAGTTGTTGGGTCCAAAAAAAGTCTGGCTTAAAATATTATTCATTATTGAGACATGGATCTCTACTCAATTAGAGAAGGATCTATCTTCACTAAAAATGTTGAGAGAAATATATAGTTAGCATTTTCATGAAGCATTAAAAAATTTAAAAAATATGATCATGGCGCCTTTGCCTGTTAACTTAATAAATAGTTAATTCAATTAATGTGGTTCATATTGCCTGGTTAGGGAAAAAATCCCCTTTTTGTGGAAATGTAACTTACGGTAATTCAACTACTAAGGAATTAAAGGCCAGAGGGCATAAAATTAGTTTTATTCATTTCGACAAACCCTCTAGTTCAAATTCATCAAACCCATTATTTCTTGCAAATGATCCTGATGTAAGTCTCCCATATTTAATTAAATCTCAAGTTTATACAATACCCTCGCCCAGGGCAGAAAAAGAACTAAGGCTATCATTGGAAAGATTAAAACCTGACATAGTACATGCAAGCCTAACTTTATCTCCTTTAGACTTTAGACTTCCAGAGCTCTGTAATGAAATTAATGTGCCTCTTATAGGAACATTTCATCCGCCATTTGATGCAAAAAATAGAAATCTAACTGCGAGCACTCAACAATTAACATATCAACTTTATGCTCCCTCTTTAGCAAAGTTCGATAAAATAATTATTTTTTCTGAACCTCAAAAAAATGTTCTTGAGAAATTAGGAGTACCTACAGAAAAACAAATAATTATTCCAAACGGCGTTGATGAAAATATTTGGAAACCTTTTTGCGAAAAAAGTAAAAAATATGATCAAGTAAAAAACAAACTTGGAAAAGAAAGAATCTTTTTATATATGGGAAGAATTGCAAATGAGAAAAATATCGAGGCACTTTTGCGTTCTTGGCGCCAAACAAAAACTCAAAATTGCAAATTAGTTATTGTTGGGGAAGGACCAATGAGGCCAACACTTGAAAATAGTTTTTCTAACCTTGGTAATGGGAAATTAATTTGGTGGGGTGCCGAATTAGATTTAGAAACTAGAATAGCAATAATGCAAATAGCAGAAGTATTTTTCTTACCAAGCTTAGTAGAAGGTTTATCATTATCACTTTTAGAGGCAATGTCTGCTGGTACTGCTTGTGTAGCTACAGATGCCGGAGCTGATGGCGAAGTTTTAGATAACGGAGCAGGAATAGTAATTTCGACTGATAATGTGGCTGCACAATTAAAAACTATAATTCCAATTCTTGTGGAACACCCTTCATTTACAAAAGATCTTGGAAAAAAAGCTAGAGAACGTATACTTGAGAGATACACAATTGCTAAAAATATAAATTCACTTGAAAAAGTTTATATGAACTTAAAAGATAATTGAAAAACCTAACGAAACTCTTTACTTCGATTACTAGCTGAAACTATTGATTCCATTAATGCTGACCTCACACTCTTTTTTTCTAAAACCCTTAAAGCAGAAATAGTTGTTCCACCTGGAGAGGTTACTAAATTTTTAAGCTCAGAAGTAGTAAGTTTATTTTCCTTTATTAGACAAATAGTCCCTAGTATCATTTCCATAACAAGTTCCTCTGAAATTATTTTTGGTAATCCCCCACTTAATCCTCCATCACTTAATGCTTCTATAATTAAAGCAATAATTGCAGGACCTGACGAAGTTAAAGCTAAAAATATATCAAGATAATCTTCAGTAAATTCATAAATTTTACTAGTATTTTCAAATAATTTTTTTGTAAATTGTTTCTGATCTTCTGTAATTTCTTCTCCCCAAGAAATCCCTGTTAAACCTTTTCCAATAGTTATTGGAATATTTGTAACAACCCTCACACATTTATGATTAGGAAAGTTTTGAGTAAGTCTATTTATTGAAACCCCGGCAAGAATTGAAACTATTAAATTTTCCTTATTTTTTTTATGATGGGCCTCACTTATATCATTTAATTGTTGGGGTTTTACCGAAAGAAGTTTATATTCACAATCCCAAATTATTTTTGACTCCTTAGAACCTGATTTATAGACGTTTATATTATGTTTATAATTTTTTTTTATGTTTTCTAAACTTTTTTCTGTATTTACAACACAAAAAACATCGCCTGGCTGAATTAATTTGTTATCTAACAGAGGGGTAACTATGGCGCTTGCAATATTTCCAAAACCAATAATCGCAATTTTATCTGTCACAGATTAATCATGAATAAGCACTTAATTTAGAATTACCCCATGCTGGTTCAGGAGTAGTATGTTTACCCAAACTGTATTGTGGTGTATTTTCTGTAGGCCCTGAAGAAGGAGAAGCTTCTTCTGGAGTTGAACTAGTTACATTTACACAACTTGGTGCAAAAAGAAAAATACTTTCACCAACTCTCTCTTGATGTCCATCAATTGCATATGTGCCCCCAGCAACAAAATCAACCGCTCTTTGAGCTTGATCAGGATCCATCATAGTTAAATTGAGAATTACAGTTTTTCTCTCTCTTAATGCTTGTATAGCTTGAGGCATCTCATCAAAACTTCTTGGTTCCATTAAGTTAACTTCTGAGGATAAATTTGAGATCCCAGGCATACCAACCACTTTAGATGATCTATTATTATTCATAAAATCAAATGGATTTGAATTTACAAGAGCATTTGGATTCCTTGAATTTTGTTTGAAATTATTAATATCATTTAAATCATCCTCTGACTCATAATCCAACTCATCAAAATCATCCTCGAGATACTCATCCCCTGCAACAACTGCCTTTAATCTAGAAATAAGTGACACCTTTTAAATCCTCTTGAAATTGATTACTAAGGTTTAAGAACCTTAAGCAATAGATTCATTTTTTACATGAATAAACTACCTATACTTAGATAACGTTAGTTGAACTTTACTGCAAGTTTATAGATAAGATTTTTATAAAAAAATAACTAATTAGGATCTTCCTCCAAAAATTATTGATCCTAATCTTAACCAAGTTGATCCAGCGTCAATAGCTTCTTCCCAATCACCTGACATCCCCATGGAACAATCTGGTAGTTGCAGTGAATCAGCAAGTTCACGACATTTTTTGAACAACACTGAATTTTCTTTAGAGCTAAGTCCTTTAGGATTGATAGTCATCAAACCGGTTAATGAAATATTTTTCAACTTCTGAATTTCTTTCCATTTCAATATTAAAAATTCAGGTTTAAAACCTCCTTTAGTAGGATCTTCACTCAACTTAACCTGCAACATTATTAATGGACATTTCTTTTCTTGAAGAGAAATATTAGAAATTTTTTGCAATTTTTCAAATGAATCTACTGAATGAATGTATTTAAAATTTTGAACTACTTTTCTTATTTTATTACTTTGAATTCTTCCAATAAAGTGCCAATTTATTTCTTTAAGATCCTTTAAGGTTGATTGTTTTTCAAACGCCTCTTGAACCTTACTTTCACCAAAATCGTTCTGACCTATATTTTGAATAATCTTGATATCTTGACTTTTAAATCCTTTACTTACGGCAAGAATATTTACATTTGATGGTATTTTATTTTTTATTTTTAAATAATTTGCAGGGTTCACCTTTTATAAGAAAGTTTGCGTAAATAAATTCTCCCATTTAGATAGTTCTTCAGAGCCATTTCTTCTAGCTTTTTGAAGGTTTAATTCAGCCTGATTACGGGCATCTAAATAAGGTATAACTTCAAAAAAAACTTCTCTCTGTCGAACTTCCACCAAGAAAAACATTTTTTGAGCATATAAAGTCGCATAAATATCTCTCCCATCATTTCCAGGAGAAACTTGGTATAACATGCCAAATGTTGGATGGTTTAAATAACGCTCAGAACTCAAACCTAAAATATTTTGTTATTTATAATGCACCATACAGTTTTCTAAGAAAAATTGCTATGCAAATAAAACAAATCGATAATGTATTAACAATTACATTGAGAGATTTTGAAGGATAAAAAGTTCTAAATCTGTTGGTTTTTATAATAATTTTTTTCTTTGAGAGTAATGATTCTGCTCCATGATTAATTCTCAGAAATATATTTTGAAATAACCTTTCCACTAAGATTAATAAAACATTAAAGGATTTCTTTAGCCCTAAATTTCGAAAATTTATTGATCTAACTGACACTGATTTGATGATATTTTGAAGTTCTTCCTGCACAAGAGGAATAAAACGTAATGCAATTAACAACTGAAAAAGCCACTTACTAGTTGGCAATCCAATCTTTCTTAATGGATACATAAACCAACTTAATCCCCATACAATGTCTTCCTGCAATGTAGTTAAAAGCATCAAATTCACACTATGAATAACAGTAAATATCAAAGTGGAGGTTTTTATTCCTAGTTCAAAGGCTTTTCTTGATAAGTTGTAGGGACCAACATTTATAAACCATATCTTCTGCGAAGGAATTTGCAAAATATTCCATTCTTTTTGGCTTTCAAGTACTACTTGCAACTCATTAGGATTTCTTAAGTAGCCATCAAGAGATTGAATATCAGACGAGGCAAGTATTGATATACATCCAATTAATAGTGACAAACATGAGAGAAAAAATAATGATCTCCACCATACTCTAGATGGCAATAAACTTAAAAAAGTAATTAATAGTAAAAAACCAACTAAACTCAATCTCCATATTGGACCTGCCCAAATTGGAGTGATTAAAAATATCATTACGATAATTATCTTTAATCTACTATCTATAATTCTTAGCCAACTTCTATTACCATGTACGTATTGACCAACAGAAAATTTGGTTAGCAAATTCATTAATCTTTTTGAATTAACTCAATATTTTCTCTTTCGACTTCTTTGTTTAAAGCTCTTTGCTGTTTTCCTCTCCAAAGTAAAATGAGCGGAGTACCTTCAAAGCCTAAATTTACTCTAATTTGTTTTTCAATATATCTTCTATAAGTTATTCCGAATAATTTAGGGTCATTTACAAAAAGAGTAAAAGTGGGAGGTTTGTTCTTTACTTGAGTACCGTAATAAAGCCTACCTTGCTTGCCACTTCTCTTCGTTGGAGGACTTTTCCAACTGATTGATTCTTTAAGTACTTCATTAACTACTGATGTTGTAACTCTTCTTCTATGTTGATTTACAGCATTGAGAGCATGTTCAAAAATATTATCAACTCTTTGACCAGTTAAGGCAGATGTAAAAATCATTTTTGACCAATGTAAAAAATAAAGTTTAGATCTAAGTTCTTTTTCTACTTGATAAATTGTTGAACTATTTTTCTCTACAAGATCCCATTTATTAACAACAATTATACAAGCTCTGCCTTGTTCTTCTATTCGCCCAGCCAGCTTCTGGTCTTGATCAGTTACTCCGTCAACCGCATCTATAACTAACACACAAACATCACTTCTATCTATTGATTTAAAAGCCCTGTTAATACCAAAGAATTCAGTACCATATTTAACATTTTTCTTTCTTCTAATACCCGCAGTATCAATAATTTTCCAATGATTATCACCTTTTTTAATAAGCGTATCTATTGAATCAGTTGTCGTACCACTTATATCACTAACTATTGCTCTTTTTTCTCCACAGATTGAATTTAACAAACTAGATTTACCAACATTAGGCCTACCAATAATTGACATCATTATTTTTTCTTCGTCATCCTTAATATTATTTTCAGGAAGTTCGCCAATAACAAGATCTAAAAGATCTCCAGTACCTGAACCATGAATAGCCGAAACAGGGTTAGGTTCGCCCAATCCTAATTTCCAGAACTCTGAAGCTAGTGATATTCCTAGAGTGGTAGATTCGCATTTATTTACAGCAACAATTGTTTTACAGCTTGAGTTTCTTAACCATTTTGCTATTGATAAATCACCATCAGTAACGCCTTGATTCCCATCGACCACCAGTAACGCAAGTGAAGCCTCTTCTAGAGCCAAGAAAACTTGTGTCCTTATTTCTGGGAGAAATTCACTATCATCATCAAAAACTAAACCTCCAGTATCAACTATTTGGAATTCCTTACCTCCCCATGAAGCATTTTGATAAGTTCTATCTCTTGTAACACCAGGTTTATCAAATACTATTGCATCATTACTTTGGCAAAGACGATTAACTAAGGTAGATTTCCCTACGTTCGGTCTTCCGATAATTGCTATTGTAGGGAGAATCAATTGCTCTCTCCAAAGAAAGTAGTATCCATTACAACTATACCTTTAATACAATCATTTACCTTATCCAAAAAAACTTATTTAATTTCTGGATCGCCAAAATGTCCTTTAACTGGATTAACAGGGGGTGAACTAGGACTTGGCATTAATCCATTATCTTTTGAAAAACAATCATTTTCAATCGCCCAATAAATCAACCAATTTACTGCCGTCGCTCTTCTAGTTCTTCTTGGATAGAGTTCATTAATCTTATAACCTTTAAAAAGAAGAAAATTTTTCAATCCCTGTTTATAGTCTTTTGGAATTGATCGAGTCAAATGTACTGAGGCTGGCCGCTCTGAAATGATTTGAGGAGCTTTTTTAAATTTTTCTGACCAATAAGAAGGAGTTAATGAGCTAAAGGCCCAATCATTTATAGAGAGTTTTTTAGTATAAAAAAGTCTTTCCCAAACCAATTCACAAACAAATACATCACTTACCTTATCTTCAAGAATAAGAAATAATAGTTTTTTACATATTGGCCATGTAAATTGATTCTCAACGAATTTTTCTTTTCTATGCATTAATCGAACCTTATCAAAATCAAAGAAAAATAAGGCATGAAATCCTTTTTATATTCTGATGCATATTGAATAATTTGATCAGGCATCCCAATACGTAAGGCTATTAATGATGTATCGATGATATCCTCTTTTTTTAAAATTTGCCTAACTAAATTCCATCTTTTGCCAACTTTCATAATGGCCAACACCGTTTTTTTTGCCTTACTTTCCCTAATTAGGGTTATTAATTCAGATTCTGAAGAAGGGCATTCTTTGATGATCAAGGTCTCGCCTTTTTTTGCCAAATCAAAATCATTCAAAGCTGCTGCTGCTGAAATAGAGGAAATACCAGGTATGGTTTTGGTAATAATTTCAGCATGATTATTTTTTATTAACCTCAAAATATTAGAAGAACTTGCAAATATTGAGGTATCTCCTTGGCAAAGTAAAACAACTGATTCACCATTTTTTATAAATTTAACAATTTTTTCTACTGCGTTAGACCATATTTCATCAGGATCAAAATTCTTCCTAGCCATTGGAAAGATGATAGGTATATTTTTTTTAAATTTGGTGTATTTCTTGACTATTTCTGCAGCGAAACTCTTTTTATTATCATCTGATATTGGAAAAACTATAACTTTCGCTTTTTTTATTGCATCCACAGCAGCAATTGTTAAAAGCGATGGATCTCCAGGACCTACACCAACGATGGTGAATGTTGGTGAATCAATTTTATATCGATTAAGTAAACTTAAGAACTTGTTTATTATCATTTTTTTTATTAATTTTAGCTATGTACCCTTGGCAATACAAAAGTTTCAGCTAGTATTGATGACTCAATTTCAGACAATTCCTCTAACCTTTTGAAAGTTTGATTTTTAGAGAATTTAGTTTGCGCTAGTTTCCAGTAAACTCCAAAATGTCTTGCCTCACTTTCAAGCAGAGACTCATAAAGCGATTTAAACGATTTATCTTCAGAATTCAGCGCAAGCAAGCTCAATCTTTCATGACTTCTTGCTTCAATAAGTCCTGCGATTAAGAAACTATCCAGCATTCTATTGGGCTCTTCCTTTCTTACATTCTTGGACAATTCAGATCCGTATGGAGGCGGTTTTAAGGACTCAAGAGAATGTCCGAGATCCTTTAAAAAATAAAGTATTTTTTCAAAATGCTCTAATTCTTCTCTCGCTATTGGACTTAGAACTTCTGCCAGATTTGGTTCTGATGGATATCTAAACATCAATTGAATAGCTACTCCTGCTGCTTTTCTTTCACAATGAGCATGGTCAATAAGAATATCTATTGGATTAGATAAGGCGAGTTTGATCCACTGATCTGAGGTCAATGACGATAAATATTTAATATGAGAAGAAGGCCTTTTAAAATCGACTAGCATTTAATCCTTACTAATTAAATATCCAATGATTCCTTCAAGAGCTAACGAATAACTTGATATCCCGAATCCACTAATAATTCCTATAGCTTTATCTGTAAGAAAAGATTCTTTACGAAAATCTTCTCTGCTAAAGATATTTGAAATATGTAACTCTACAAATGGAATTTTTGATCCTATCAAAGCATCGCGAATAGAAATAGAGGTATGAGTAAAAGCACCAGCATTTATAAGAATGCCTTGGAAATTTTTTACAGCATCCTGAATTTTATCTACTATTTCTCCTTCATGATTGCTTTGAAAACATTCAAGATTAATACTTTTTCTTATAGCAACTTTAGTTAAATCTTCTTCTATATCACTCAATGTTTTATTGCCATATATTTCAGGTTCTCTAGTGCCCAAAAGATTTAGATTTGGGCCATTTATCAATAAAATATTCATCATCAATAAAGTCTTTTCATTACAAATGCTATCTAGAAAGAAACAAAAAAACCAAAACAATTTAACACAAAGTGTCCATTAACTGATAAGTTCAAATAGTGGGGGTCGGTGCCCGAGTGGTTAAAGGGGGCGGACTGTAAATCCGCTGGCTCTGCCTACGTTGGTTCAAATCCAACCCGGCCCACTTTTAAATTGCCCTTGTAGCTCAGCGGTAGAGCACTCCCTTGGTAAGGGAGAGGTCTCGGGTTCAAGTCCCGACGAGGGCATACCCAAAAGCCAAACTACCACAAGGGTTTTAAAGAATTTAGAGAGAAGATAATATACACTCCACTTCAAGTACTTATAAGTGAATATATGGACATATTGGGTAAATCGCACTAATAGCACTAATTAAATGGCCAGTATTAGTAATGGTTCTTGGGAAACAGACTTAAGAGATTCTGTTCGCACTAATTTTGGGCAAGGATGGCTTGTAAATGGCGAGACAAGAGGATTTTTTAGCTGTAAGACCAAGTGGAAATCCAATATCTGCTAAGGGATTAATGGGAATGTTTGATAGTAAAGACTTAGTTGCAGAATCATCAGAACTAATCAAAACCCACAAAATTGAAATTTACGGTGAGATAGCTTACGCAGTTTTTACTTTAAATGAAATCTTCAGTTATAAAGGAAATCAAAATAAAGATCTTTCAACTTATACTTGCATTTTTAAAAATGTAAATGGTACTTGGAAGTATTCTTGGATGCAAAGATCTCAAGGCTCTACTGATATGACCACATGGGAATAAATGAAAAGATTCCTAATCCCACTGCTAGCTGCTCAAGCATTGCCTATGAATAGTTGTGGGTTCTTTAGGTTAAAGCTAAGAATTCTTTTGTAATAATCTAATGCCAGATATTACAGAGATTATCGATGCAATACCAAGAAATATCGAATAAAAAGGCTGCAAATTAATAATGCCAAAATTACCTGTATGCCATTTGATCAACCAAAAAGCATCTACTCCTAATGGTTGAAGAAAACTATAGATAGTCCCAGATATAAGAGTAATTAATAAAGGTATTGAAGAAATTGCAGCTACTTTTCTATGTATTTTCCTTTTACTAAGTTTAAATTTTTGCATTTAGATTCTTAGGTACTTATGTAATTCTTTTTCATCCTCACATGGAAGCCATTTCTCTTTGTTCTTATGTGTTCCTTAACAACCAAGTTCTAATGACTTTTTTAAAGCATCTTGCTCAGAAGAATATGTTCCTTTCATATGAGCATGTGAATATGAATTGAAATTAAGAAATATAAAAATGAAAAAAGTAAGAATTTTTATCTTTCTAAAAACAAAAGTCATTATTAATTAAATTAGTATTTTTGTTAGGGTGAAATTTTGTCGAATATTTTTGTTTTGCCACTATTACTAAATGAAACTACTTTGTAATTTTCATAATTATGCAAGTGTGATTCGTGAGAATGCATTTCCATTCCAGGCGAACCAAGAGGCATGCCAGGAACTGCTATACCAGAGATAATTGGTTTTTCTTTAAAAAGTTTGGTGATTGATTCAATCGGCACATGTCCTTCAATTGCGTAGTTTCCTATTTTTGCAGAGTGGCAGGACCTTAAATTA
Organism: uncultured Prochlorococcus sp.; assembly: GCA_902558895.1. Lineage (GTDB taxonomy): Bacteria > Cyanobacteriota > Cyanobacteriia > PCC-6307 > Cyanobiaceae > Prochlorococcus_A. The sequence goes on along the minus strand of CACEFS010000010.1, from coordinate 12,171 downwards.
TTGGGAATTTTATATTGGTTTTTAATTCCCGAAACATCTTCAAGAATGTTATCAACAACTTCTAATCCATTTTGGCGTAAATGATTTACCCATTTCTTACAACAACCGCATGATGCTGATCTATAAGAAACGACTTTAGGTATATCTATATTATCTTGATTTTTAGCACTACTCTTTTGGGCATTAAATATATTTACTATGAGAAATCCAGAAAATAAAAGAGTCTTTAGTAAATGCTTCTTAAAGAATGATTTCTTAAATGCCATTTCAGTAAGGAATTCTTATTTTCAAAACTATTAATAAAATAAATGAAATTTTATAAAATTGTTATTTAATCAAAATCAAAGCACTCATAATTGCCATTAAAACATTTTCAATAAAACTAATAATTCCTAAAGGAATTTTTGTATATCCTCCAACGCATGCACAATTTAATTTTAATTTATCTAAATAAACAGCTTTAAAAACTGATGCCATTCCAAAAATTCCTAGTATTAAAGCAATTAAAATAATTGAAGAGGGAGGTGAAGATAGTAAAAAACATAAGCCAATTAATAATTCGCAAAAAGGATAGATATAAATCCAATTTTTAAATCGAGAAGTAATTAAATCATATTTTTTATAACTCAAACCAAAAGCTTCAATATCCATAAGCTTCAGCATCGCTAAAAGACATATTGATATGCCCATAAAAACTTGGAAACTTTTAATCAAAATAATAGTTATAAGAAATGAAGTACCAAATACTGCAACCAATGGTGTAAAAGACTTTAATTGCATTTTTTAACTTTTAAGAACAGAGTCACAAATACTAGATGGATTTGCCTGCTTAACTATTCTTAGCTTTTTGATAAGAGTGTCTCGATCTATTTGATGTTTTAAATATTTAATACAAAGATTCTTTTCCCTATTTAAATAAGCTTCTGTTCTTAAACTGCTAGCAATAGAGAATAAATTAATAGCAATAATCGCTAATAAAATGCTCATTGGGTATTTTTTGATAAAAGGAAGAACTTTATTTTTCATTATTTATAATCTTTATTTTAATCTAAATAGCATAGCAATATTTTAAATTTCGCAGCCGCGATATGAAGGGTTCTCTTCACACTTAAGTTTCCAATAAATTACTTTAATATTTGCTCCATTATCTATATCATTAATAGTCCTAAAGTATTTAGGAATGATTGTATAAGGAACTCTTTTATTCATGATTTCCTCTTACTTACTACACCTATGTTCTAACTACCAACGCATATTATTTATGAGTATCACAATGTACGGTTTAAGGAAGAATAAAGTTCGGGTAGAGGACCAAATTTTGAGACTGTTATTTAATTACCAGTCCTAGGATTAATACATGGTTGTCATGAGGCAGTTGCAGGCATACAACTGAAGCCAATCATAAATTATTTGAGATAAAGTCGAGAGAGAGATATCAATCAGCAAATAGATGATTGACTGTCGATATAAAAATCTAAATTTAAAGATAAATTAAATACTTTTTAAATTATCGTTTTTAGATTGAAATTACACTATTGAATTTTAATTATGGCTTACTATCACGTTCATGGAGTTATCCCAGATACTCTTTCGCAATCTGAAGGGTACAAACTCTTTGAACAATATATTGCTTCCGGCGCACCTAAGGATAATTTTGACGGCTTTGAATTGATAAGTAGAGTCCATGCTCCTCAAACCGGAGAAGTTTTCGTAACATGCAAAGCTGACAGTCATCTTAAAATGGCTGAACATTTTGGTATTTGGAGAGCAAAATTTGGCGTTGAATGGAATGTACTTCCTGTTTTTAATGATGAAGAAGTTATTCTAAGAAATAAACAACTTGCTGAAGAAGTAGCAGCGATGGGATAATTTAATTGATTGACAGTCGATCTAAAATAAGGGGCAATTAGCTCCTTTTTTTTTTAATATGTTTATGTAAATTCCTTAAGTTTATGCGTTCACTTTTATTATTGCCTTTGCTTTTAGGTTTTTCATTTCCAGCGAATGCAAAGTCAGAGACTTACTTTATTGATGTTTCAGCAGAAAGTATAGAAAACTATATTCTTAGTGGTAAAGATAAAAATGGATCTGTAAGTGGGAATGATCCTACAGTTACTGTTAATAAAGGAGATACTATTGTTTTTAATGTTGATGCGTTTAGTCATCCGTTTTATATAAAGACTGAATTTTCTCGTGGAGGCGGTGATCAAGTAACCAAAGGGACATTATCAGGTACCCCTGGAACTCAAGATGGAAAACTATCATGGAACACAACGGGTGTATCAGCTGGGAAATACTATTATGTTTGTTCTCCTCATGCACCTTTTGGGATGGGAGGCTCAATTATTGTTGAATAAATAAATGAAACGCTTACTACTCCCATTACTAGCTGCCCTCGCTTTACCAACTGCTGTTAATGCTGAAATATCTGATGAATTACATAAAAAATGTTTAGAAGCACGAGATTATGCAGGATGTGTGAAAACTAATAAAAAACTATCTCATAAAAAAGATAAGGAAATATCAGGGATTGGAATAAGGCTTTTTCTCAATAGTGACACTGCTGAATTAACTATTCAATCTGTAATAAATGATTCACCTGCTGCTTCAGCTGACATTAAACCAAATGATGTAATCATAAAAATAGATGGCAAATCAACTAAAGGAATGGGTATAAATGAAGCTGTTTCTCTCATAAAAGGACCAAAAGATAAGCCAATTAAATTAGTTTTATCAAGAATTAATGAGGCAGGTAAAAAGGAAAAAATAAATGTTCGATTAATAAGAGATACTTTTAAAGTCTCAACAAAAGACTATTTATATGAAGGTGATTTAAGGAGGCAATTAGAGTTTTTCTTTCCAGAAAATATAAAACAGATTTTTCCAGAAAATGATTCCTCGTCAAAGCTCAAAAAAGGAACTTCAATTTAAATTTCTGAATGAAACGCATACTCCTAGTTGAACTTTTATTAGTTTTAATTACCATAATTTATGTTTCTCTAAACCCAATTTCAAGAATTTATATTGCTGATTATTTAGAAAAGATATCCTTATTTTTATTTAAAACAGTAAGTGAAGAAGATTTAAATAAGTGGTATGAGAAAAGAGATAAGTATGAATTACTTGAGAAATTAGGAGGAACTGCTTATTGATTGACAGTCGATCTAAAATTGGAGGGTATAAAAACCCTCTTTTTTTATGACTGCTCAAAATTTCATGAATGTTGTTCGATTTAAATTAAAGTCTGATTGTGTAGATAAGTATTTCGAAGTAATAGATAAAACAAGTTTTGAGGGGATGACTCAAAGATATATCGCTAAAACTGGAGATTATGATTACTGTTTTGTTGGGATCTGGAAAAGTGCAGAAGCTATTTCAGCTCAAAGACCAGCTATGATTGCTCACCTTGATGAGGTTAGAGGATTTATGGAAGAGTTGTCTCCAGAACTTGGAGTTACTGACCCTGTTTCAGGAAATATTATTTCTAAAGTTGGATATCACGATTGACAGTCGATCTACCATAATTAGCATTTAGCTCCTTCTCAACCTCTTTGAGTTCCTCTCAATAATTCTCGTAATTTTAACCTAAGACTAAAAATGAAATCAGGTTCAGAAAACCAACTATCTTTATCTGTTGTTTCTAAAGTTTCGTTTAAAAATTTAGCGGAAGAAGTCAAAGAATTTGCAATAATTACTTTTGATTTTGGACTTGAGTAAATAAATCCAATAATTAACACAATTAAAAATATGGACCCTCTAATTTTAAGTGATTTAATAAAATTTTTTTTTAAGTAACCCAAAATAATTTAAAAATTAAATTGATTTTAGGAGTTGATATTTAAAGACAGATTAAATTGACAGTCAATCTAAAATAAAAAAAGTAATAGGTTTTTAAAAATGAGTAAATTTTCCTCTCAGGAAATAGAAAGTCAATACAACTTGATAAAAACGCTTTTATCTAATCCTCAAAAGTATAAAGATGCGATAGATGCAGTTAAAAAAGATATTGCTTATATGCCACTAGAACTAAAGAAAAAACTTGAAAAAGAAAATATTAATTTATAAATAATATTTTGGAAGACTTCGAAATATTTACTAAATAAAGCATCAAAGGAACTTCTACTAGTACCCCAACTAAGGTAGCCAAAGCAGCTCCTGAATTAATACCAAAAAGAGTTATCGATACAGCTACTGCAAGTTCAAAAAAGTTTGAAGCGGCTATCATCGAGCCTGGACAGGAAATAGAATACTTTTGCCTAAAAAACTTCATTGAAAAAGCAGTTAAATAAAAAATAAAAAGAGTCTGTATTATTAATGGAATTGAAATTAAGATTATATGAATAGGATTTTGTAATATAGATTTTGATTGAACAAAGAATAATAAAAAGACTGTAAGAATTAAAAAAAATAACGAATAACTTTTACTTTTATTCAAAATACTTTTTATTTTTTTTTCGCTATAGATTTTATTTTTTAAAAATATTGCTAGAAAAAGTGGTACCAAAATAAAGATTATTACAGAACCGAAAACAGTATCTAACGGGATATCTATACTGTTAAATCCTAAAAGAATTTTTGACAATAATGGAAAAGCTAAAATTAATATTAGATCATTAATAGCTACTTGTATTAAAGTAAATAAAGGATCGCCTTTAGCAAGATTACTCCAGACAAAAACCATTGCTGTACATGGCGCTATTCCTAATAGAATCATTCCAGAAACATATTCTTTAGCAAGTACAGGATCTATCAAATTACCATATAAAAAATATAAAAAAGAGGCTGCAATGATTGCCATTGAAACTGGTTTTATTAACCAATTAATAAAAAGGACAATAGAAAATCCTTTAATCTTATATTTCAAATTTATTATTGACTTGAAATCTATTGATAACATCATTGGGAAAATCATTCCCCAGATAAGAATTGCTATTGGAAGATTTATTCTTGAGAGTTCTAATCCGCCTATAAATTGAGATAAATTAGGAAATAAATAACCGGATAAAGATCCAATACACATTGCTAAGAAAACCCAAATACTTAGATATCTATCAGAAAATTGCATTTAATTTATCTTTACTTAACTATTCATCCTAGTATTTAATTTAGGCTAAATAATAGCCTTTCTTATTTTTGCTGTAATCCATTCACTAAAAACTACTGCCACTACTATTGCTAATAAAATAACTGATACCTTAGCCCAAGCTAAGTCTCCTATTTGAGCATCTAATTCTATCCCTATACCTCCTGCTCCAACTAAGCCAACAACAGTTGCTTCTCTTATATTTATATCCCACCTATAAATAGAAATACTCGTAAATGCTGGGAGAATTTGAGGCACTATGCCAAAGGTCATAATTTGTGCTTTATTTGCCCCTGTTGCCTCAATAGCTTCAATTTGGTTTTCATCAATTTCCTCTATAGCTTCATAAAGTAATTTTCCACAAAATCCAATCGATCTTAATCCGATAGCAATTATGCCAGCCAAGACTCCCGGACCGACAACTGCAACCAGAAGTAATGCCCAGATTACTGAATTAATTGATCTGCTTGAAACTATGCAAAATAAGGCTAAAGGTCTTAAAAACTTTTTACTTGGGGTAGTATTGTTTGCGGATAAAAAAGCTAATGGTATTGCAATTAAAGTTCCAATCGTTGTACCAATAGTCGCGATATTTAAAGTATCCCAAATAGGTTTTATTAAAGTGAAGAAATAATTAGTTTCTGGAGGAAACATCCTACCTAAAAGATCTAAAGCCTCATTATGTGAATCAAATACATAAAACCAGATTGTTTTACTACTAATCAGACCGAAACAAAAGCTAAAAATTAAAGTACCTAAGAACCAACAAAGCCAGTTTTGTAAATCTCTTTTTCGATCAAATTTTTTCCAGGTTTTGTAATCCTTTTGTTTTATTATTGGCATTACTTTATTAATTTCCTGAGATGACTAGATGTATATTCAACAATCATCACGATAGAAATAATTACGATAAGAACAGCCGCTGCAGTCTCAAATTCATATCTATCAAAAGCTGTATTTAAGGTAGAACCAATACCTCCTCCCCCAACAATTCCAATTACCGCTGACTCTCTAAAATTAATATCCAATCTGTATAAAGATAATCCAATAAATCTTGGCATAACTTGAGGCTGGACACCATAATTAACCCATTGAAACCAACTGCTGCCAGTAGATTTGATTGCTTCAGCTTGGGATTTATTTATGTCTTCAATATCTTCAGATAATAATTTAGCGAAAAACCCTATTGTCGATAAACTCAGAGTTACCATCCCAGCAAAAGGTCCAAAACCCATTAACTTAACAAAAAATATTGCTAGGAGAACTTCCTGAAAACTCCTCGACAATGTGATAACTCCTCTTGATAAGAAATAAACAAATTTAGGAGCTATGTTTTTAGCCGCCCCTAAGGATACAGGTATAGAAATAAGTATCCCCACAATAGTTGCAACAATAGTCATCCATAGACTTTCAAAAATACCTGCCAAAATCTCATCAGATCTAGTTATAAAATCTGGAGGGAAAAAAGCAAATATAAAATTTTTACCCCTTGGGATCCCTTCAAGAATTCTTTGCCAATCAATTTCGGTAGTTAGGAAAACAGATAATAAGTAAGTACTAATTATCAAAATTAATCCAATTCTTAATAACCTATTTTTTATTAAAGGTTTTCTTTTCCAAATTACTTTCTTATCATTCATTTAATATATTCCTAATTTGCTACAGTTTTAGACCAGTCTTCTTCTCCATATATTTTTGTAAGTATTGTCTCTGATAAGCCACTTGGCTTGCCATCGTAAACAATTTCTCCAGCTTTTAAACCTATTATTCTTTCTGCAAAATTCTGAGCAAGAAAAACATCATGAATATTTATAATCGCAGCAAGATTTCTTTCATTACATAACTCGCATATTAATCGCATAATTTGCCTGGAATTTTTGGGATCTAAACTAGCGGTAGGTTCATCTACTAAAAGTAACATTGGATTTTGTATCAAAGCTCTAGCAATTCCTACTCTTTGCCTCTGCCCTCCTGACAATTCATCGGCTCTTTTATCAAGCATATGCTCTAGTCCAATTCTTTGAAGCAGACGGAATGCTTCTTCAATATCTTTTTGAGGAAATTTCCTGAAAAAACTATTCCAAAATCCTACGTAACCTAATCTGCCGGAAAGGACATTTTCCATTACACTTAATCTTTCTACCAAAGCAAATTCCTGGAAAATCATTCCAATTTGTCTTCTTATTTTTCTTAATTTAGATTTATTTAAAGAAGTAATGTCATTTTTTTCATTAGCGAAATAAACTTTCCCTGAAGTGGGCTCAACTAATCTATTTATTGTTCTAATAAAAGTACTTTTACCAGCACCTGAAGGACCGATAAGAGCAACTACTTGCCCATTAGGAATTTCTAGGTTTATTCCTTTAAGCGCCTCTTCTCCATTTGGATAAACCTTTTTGAGGTTTATTGTTTTAAGCATTAAGTCTGATTTTATTTATGATTAAAAATTTTTATTTGCAATCATAAACAACACCATTAGCCTTATCTATTTTTCTAATAACATCCCAATCGTGCTTGTGACTTATTGAAATGAATCTATCAGCCTTTTTAAATTCTTTATCTAATGTTGAATTATCCCAGTTATAGGTGTAAAAAGCTTGCTTTACTTTTGCAACTACAGCTGGATGTAGATTATGAGCATGAGCATAACCTGTCGTTGGGAAGGTTTGGGATTTATAAATAGTTCTTATTTTAGAAGAATCAACAACACCTCTTGCATCCATTCTTGTAAGAACTGAGTTAGCAATTGGTGCTACTTCATAATCTTTGTTTGCAACACCCATTATTGAATTTTGATGCTTGCCAGAAAAGACTGGGGTGAAATCTTTATTTGCCTCAAGACCAAATTCTCCTTTAAGAATTGCCGATGGTGCTTTAAATCCTGAATTAGATGTCTTAGATGTAAATGTAACTTTTTTACCTTTTAAATCTGCAGGAGAATTAATTGGGCTATCAGAAGGTACGATGATTTCCATTTCATAACCGTAAGACAAATCTTTTTTAGCCATCATTCCAAAAGGAACTGCTCCTGCACATGCTGCTGCCACAGTATTACTACCGGTATTAATTCCTGCTACGTGAAGACGACCAGATCTCATCGCTTCAACTTGTGCAGCATAAGATTGAACTGGTAAGAATGTTACTTTTTTACCAGTCACCTTAGACATATGTATTACAAAATCTTCCCAAACTTTTGCATAAACGGAGGGGTCTTCAACAGGTGTATATGAGAACACAATAGTTTCAGGATCTATCCATTCATCTTCGGCAAGGGGTAGATCTGCGAGAAAATCTCCATCTCGATCACAATATTTGCTGTCAACAGTATTATTTGGATTGCAATCAGATAAATCTAAATCTCCAATTAAATTATTTGATTTATTTCCACAACTTGAAATGCTTGCACTGATTATTGATAGCCCTAAGACTATCTTTAAAAAATTTCTCATTAGTGTTGAATTTATTCTTCATTATTAACTTGCTCTAAAGAGATTAACTTTTTCGCAAAAAGAGTTTAAATTCTGATTAAGTGTTTTATTTTGAGTTACTCAATTTTTAATCAGATTTATTAGGGAATTAAATAATTTTTAATTTATTTTTAACTTTATAAATTTAGGGTGATTTAATTTAATAAATAAATATGATAATTCCTGAAAAGCAAAATATAGAATTTAAAGAAAATACAATTCTAGAAGTCAAATCAGGAATATTAATAATAGAATCAAAAATCAAGAATAAGAAAAATATTGTTGGGATAATAAATAAAAATGCTGTAATAAATTTGGAATTATGTAACTACGAAAATATTAAATTAATTACGTTGACAACTTGCGAAATTAAAACAATTAAAAGAGGGCTATTTTTTTCATCTACAGACTTATTAACAAAAAGTCTAAAAAGAATTGATCAATTGGAAAAACTTTTATTAATAAGGGATATAAAAAAATCAGAAGAAAAACTAAAAGAATTTCTTTTATACTTATCCTCAATAATTGGCTTAAAAAAAGATAAACATTTTTATCTAAATTTAAAAGAATTTAATTTTACCCATAAAATTATCGGTAATTCAATTTCTTCAACAAGAGTAACCGTAACAAGAAATTTAAAAATACTAGAAAAAAAAGGTTGGCTCAAATTTGAAAAAAAAGGTATTTTAATTCCGTTTAAAGATAATTAACCAAGCCTTAATAAAATAGATTTATTTTATATATATAAACAATATCTTTATTATGTCTTGTTCTATAACATCTGTTTTTACTTTTAAAATTGAAAGCACTTTCGATGAATGGGTTGCAATATTTGATAGTGCAGAAGCAGATAAAAGGCATTCAGAATTTGATATTAATCCACTTTTTAGAGGAATAAGTAAGGAAGATCCTCAAAAAGTTATTGTCATTCATCAAGCTCCAGAAGGAAATGTTCAGAAGTTTGTGGAAGCTAATGGAGACTGGATGGCAACCCATAGAGTTGACCTTTCAACAATGGAAGAATCATCTTGGACTTCTTCAGCAACAACGGAAAATTGTTGTGATTAACAAATGAAAAGACTGCTATTCCCACTACTAGCTCTCTCAACTATTTTCCTTGCGAGTTGTACTAATAACTCAAACAAAATAGCTACTCAAAAGATTTCTGAAACCCAAAAACAGAGAGAAGTTTGTCTCGATTGGTATGGATACAGAATTGATACCAAGAAAGCAATTAATGATTTAAATCTCAAAATCGAAACCGAATCAGAATTAATGGCTTACTGTGATTTCTTCAAGAATGTAGCTGATACAAAATAAATTTTTACAAAAGAATTTATTTTTTGGTGTCTTGCGATCTCATTTCTTTTTGGGCTTCCCTAATTCTTTCTTCAAAGACTGATCTTCTATATGGAGTTACTTCTCCATTTTTAGTTGCCAAGATTTGGGCTTCATAAAGCCTCCTGGCTATTGTGATTTTTTCTCTTATTTGAGAAAGCTCATTCATGATCTTATGCAGTTAATGAGAATCCCGTTCCCTATTCTCATGTCATGCGTCCAAATAAATTGGATGAACGTTGAAATAAACTAACATTCAAAAAACAAGTTTGGATTTAAGATATATTTAAAAAATCTTTAAAAGTAGTTTTTAATAAAAGAATTTTAAATTGAAATTTTATCTAGAGGTAAAATATTCTGGGCCTCAATTGAGTCCAAATGAATTTCATTCTCTACATCTTTATAAAATCTTCTTGATTGTGGTGATTTAAGAGCGTTATTGTAATTTTCAATAAATTCCGAATCATCCAAAATAGATTTATTTTCTCTTTTAAAACTTTCTTTATAAGAATATTTGATATGCCCTATTTCTTGGGCTTGATTTGAGTTTTTGGGAGAAGGTGAATTTTTTTTAATCATTTATTATTTTTTTATATGATTGTCTTCAATATTCAAGGCGTAAAAATATAGAAGTATTTAATAACCTAAGATTATTGGATTAAGAAGTTATTAAGTAAAAAAAAAATTTGTATTAAAAGGAAATTTTAAATGAGATTTAAAGCTGCTTTAATCTAGATAATCTATAAGGAAAGAGTAGAATTTATTATTATGCATCCAAGCAAAGTAATAACTGATCCAAGAATTAATGACACTTATTATGATCCAGATTTAGATAAACTTTATCAATACATCAAACTTGGGGATTATCCTCCAGAATGGATTGATACAACTCCATATGAAGAGGATGATTTTTTTTCTTCATTCGGATACTAAAGCAATTGTATATCAATACTTTTTCAAACCTTAAAAGGTTATTCAAAATTGGCATATTTACTGCCCTTTTATCCACATTTGAAGTCTATTGTTATGACGGCCCGCTTTTTGATGCAATGGCCCAATTAGATGAAAGACCAGGATTTGAAAAATCTATATTCTTAACCAAATTATGTAGATAATTTAACTAGAATTTAAAGTGAGGGACTCGCATTTTGAAGAAAAGAAAGAGAATATAAAGAATAAAGGTAATTCCAATAGAATCAACCAAAATCCCAAAAATGATTATTAAAAAACAACTTAAAAAGGGAGTTATTAAGAAACAGCTTAAAAAGGTTGATAAAGCAATTGTTGAAATTGCAGAAATGAAATTTGAAAATTATGAAGAAAAAGAAGAAAAACTAGACGCGCTAGTTTTTTTAAAGAATCAAATATTGACAGAAGCTAGGGAATTACTATGAACGGAAGACTAGACAAGGTTGCTATGACCAATAAACTAATGCAACTCAAGAGAGAACTGCACTACAAATGTGCGATTGGTGAAAAGGGGAAATGGGAATGTATAGGAGCAAACGATTATCTTAACAGAGTGTTTGATGCATTAGATGAGTTTTGGCAGTAAATACTAAACAAAAAAAAAGAATTGATATTGCGACTTGTTGGGCTACTAAAAGAATTTCTGTTATGGATAATCTAGAAAGATATGAAGACAGTTATGCAATAGCAGAAGAATTTAGAGAGTGGATACTACATGTAGGAGAAAAGAATGAAAATTTAAGAGATTCTTTTTTAAACTTACCAAAGGAATTAAAAGAATTATTAGAACAAAAAGTCAACGATTAAATGAAACGCTTAGCTTTATTTATTGTTTTCCCACTTATATTTGGTTTTGGAAACGATAAAACAAGATTATGCGAAGACCTTAAATTTGCAATAAATAAATCAAAAAATGATTATCAGCAAAAAATATCATTTGTAAAACAAAGCAAAGAATTTGCTAATGATAAAATTACCAAAATTTATGCAATAGAGACAAAATGGGAGGATCTTTTTGATAGTCCTTATGAAATAGAAAGCTTATGTAATGAATATTTCTTAATAAAAGAATTTGATATTGATTTATCTAGTGAATGCTATTTGTTTGAAAATATCTTAAAAAGTAGAAATTATAGTGATGATGATTTTGATTTTATGGCAGAAGAAAGAAGACAAAATGCTCAAGATCTTAAAGAAGAATTTAAAGCAAAATATGATCAAATTAATAAACAAGCAAAAGAAGATTATTTATCAGAACAAAAAGAAATGCAGAAAATATATCGAAAGAAAAAATGCGATTAAGTCACTTATGGT
>CACEFS010000009.1 GCA_902558895.1 uncultured Prochlorococcus sp. | reverse complement strand
AATCTCAAACCAAAAGTTATTAGATTCACTGGTGAAAAATTTCCCAATGAACTATGGAAAAGTGGTTGTCAAATCAAAAAAAATAAGAAAATATCTAGCTAAAAATTTAATTAATTACTCGAAAAAGGATTTTTCGGCATTTTTTTTAAACATTTTTTTGAAACTTCCTGAAGTACTTTAAATTCATTTTTTTTTAAATTCCAATTAAATACATTAGATACATCTATAACTTGAGATTTTTTTCGCATTCCAACTAGTGGAATAGTTCCTTGATAACAACACCAATTAATTGCTACTTGCGCTTGGGAAACTGATCTTTGATGCGCAATTCTTTTTAGACACCTCCGCAATTCATATGTTGGTTTTTTATAGTTTTCAAATAAGGAATTACGAATAAAACTTTTTTCTTTATTTTCTTCTTTATCTGGATCAATACAAAGTATTCCAAAGGACAAAGGACTATAAGCAAAGAAATCAATATTATTTTCGTCGCAAATTTTTTTTACCTGATATTGTTTTCCTAAATCGGGAGCAAGCAAGGAAAACTGTATTTGAACACTCTTTAGGTGCTGATCTCTTTTTGCTAAAAAATTAATTAATTTCATCAATCTTTTAGGGCCTATATTTGATAAACCTATTTGAAAATCAAAGCCTTCATCTTTTAAATCGCAAAGATTATTCAACAGCCCTAATTCCTGCCAAGGATTGTATTTTGCAGTTGACCAATGTAATTGCACTATATCTAATTTGTTATTAAGTCTCTCTAAACTTTTCAAAAAAGGTTTATTAAAGCCTCTGTTACCTATTCTCCAGGGATAAGGTGCAAGTTTGGTTGCTACTTGAATTCTTTTTTTCTTTGCTGAAGGAGTATTTAGTAAAAATTTTCCTATCAACAATTCACTTCTACCCTGAAGATTCCCAGTACCGTAAGAATCTGCAGTATCAATTAGATCGAAACCTCTTCGTAACGCTTCATCATATGTCTCACGTAAATCATCGTCATTTGTAGATTGGTAATTCCAGAAAAGCTTATTCCCCCAAGACCACGTACCTAATCCAATTCTTTTCTTCACTAGCTAATTTAAATAAGGAACTTTATAAGGTTATCTAAAAATATTAACTTCTTGAAAATATTTCAAAAAATAAGTTTTAAAGCATTAAAAATCAATTTCTCTTGACATTAAGAAATTATTCTCCAAAGTAAAAGAAATAAAAATAAAAAATTGTTCATTACCGTTTGCGGACAAAAAGGGGGGGTGGCCAAGACCTGTACAAGTATTCACCTTGCAAGTGTTTGGCATTCTGAAGGTAAAAAAGTTTGCATAGTCGATGCCGACAAGAATAGATCTGCTTTAGCATACGCATCAAGAGGCAATCTTCCATTTCCAGTTTTCCCCGTCAGTTCAGCTGCTAAAGCATCAAGATCATCAGAAATTGTAATAACTGATGGCCAGGCTAGCAGTGATCAAGAAGAACTTAAACACTTAGCGTATGGTTCAGATTTAGTTATCTTACCTACAACTGCAAAAGCAAGATCAGTAGAATTAACTGTTGAACTAGCTAATTTATTAAGCAACTTAAAAGTTAACCATGCTGTAGTAATAGTAAAAGTTGATTTTAGACAGCAAAAAGCAGCGCAACAAGCCAAAGCAGCTCTAGAAAATTTTGGTTTATATGTTTTTGATACATTTATACCCTTACTCTCAGCATTTGATAAAGCAGAAGCCTCTGGCAATGCTGTATTTGAAGCTGTAGACGATTTAGGCAGATCAGATCCTCGTCGAATGACGGGCTGGTCTGCTTATTGTTCAATTGCCTTACAAATTCCATGCCTGATTTCGAAGCCCTCATCCGACACCAACAACTTAAACAACCAACAACCAATAAGCGCTTAAAAGTAGTTGATTCTCCTAATTTTGAAGAAGAAAAAAAAGAAGAAGCAATAATTAGACAATCTGGATTATTAGTTAATTTTTTTGGAGGTTTTATAGGCTCTGTAATTGGAACTTTAACAATACTGTTTCTGTATATTAATAAATATCTACCATTAGATTTACTAGAACTTAAGTAGTATATTCGCTATTTATTTCAACATACTTTTTAGAAAGATCACACCCCCAAGCTGTGCCTCTCGATTTGCCAGAATTTAGATTAATCATAATTTTTACAATATCATCTACTAAATATCTACCTTTCATTCTGGATTTAATATAGTCTGTGACTTTTTGTGGATCATATTTATTTAATTTACCGTTTTCCAAAATCTGAGAGTTTCCTATATACAAGTCAACGTCATTTAAATTAAATTTAACTCCAGAATTACCTGCGGCGGAAATGATTCGTCCCCAATTCGGATCACAACCATGTATCGCAGTTTTTACCAAGGCAGAATTACAAATAGATTTCGCAAGCATAATTGCATCATCTGCATTTTTTGCTCCTTGAACCAAAACTTCTAACAAACAATTTGCTCCCTCTCCATCCCTAGCAATATTTTTTGCCAAGTTCTGACATACAATATCAATCCCTTGTTGGATAATTGGAATAAACCTTTTTTCAATTTTCTCTCCTGCATTTATTCCAACAAAAGAATCATTTGTGCTTGTCTCTCCATCAACTGATATTGCATTAAAAGATTTTTTAACCGCAATAGCAATCATTTTGTCCCATTCTTCTTTTTGAATACCCGCATCACAGGTTAGAAAAGCAAGCATTGTAGCCATGTTGGGGTAAATCATTCCTGAACCTTTTGCAAATCCTGCTATTTTTATTTTTCTACCTTGAATAATTGTCTCTATTGACACTTTTTTTAAAGTCAAATCAGTAGTTAAAATTGCTTCTGCTGCATTTTGAAAATTATTACCCTTTAAATCACTAACTAAAGTTGGTAAATTTTTGACTAAATCATTTATTTTTATTGGAACACCAATTACACCAGTTGAGCACATTAAAACTTCTTCTTCTTTTATTCCTAAAAGTTCCGCAATCTTTCCTGTAGCAATTTGAAAATGTTGAATGCCAAGATTTCCTGTACATGCATTTGCTTGACCAGAATTAATTAGTATTGCTCTACCAAAACCTGAAGTTATTTTAATCCTTTCCTCACAAATATCCACACAAGAAGCGCGAACTATTGATTGGGTAAACATACCACTAAAAATACTTCCTTCTGGAGCGAGTATTAGTGCTAAATCTTTTTTATTAGAAGCTTTTAAACCAGCAGATATCCCAGCAAAAAGAAACCCCTTGGGTGTTACCGTACTGTCATCAACAAACGACCAATTGGAATCTAACTGGCTCAAATTTTTTGGTATTTTAATTCATACTAACTACTCTTTAATACTAAAGAAACTAAGTAATTAGATTATTATTAATTATATGGATATTCCTCAAAAATCAAAAAACAACCAAAGAAGGATTGGTTTAACAGGAGGTATTGCAAGTGGAAAGACAACCATAACTAATTACATTAGAAAACATAAAAACATACCAATATTAGATGCAGATCATTTTTCAAGAGAATTAATCAAACCAAACACATATGGATATAAGAAAATTTTAGATTATTTTGGAAATAAAATTATTGATAATAAGAGCAATTCAGAAAGGGAAATAAATAGAAAACTTTTAAGGAACATTATTTTTAAACATTCAGCAAGCAAGGAATGGATTGAAAAACTACTTCACCCCTTAATTAAAGAAAGAATGATAGAAGAATGCAGTAAATACAGAAATAATCAAGCTATAGTATTGGTTATTCCATTATTGTTTGAAGCAAAATTTGAAGATATTTGTACTGAAATATGGTTAGTTAAATGCCCTAAAGAACTTCAAAAAAACAGACTTATCACAAGAGATAAAATTAGCGAAAAAGAAGCATATGATTTGATAAATTTTCAATTAAATTTTGAAGAAAAAAGAAAATTTTCAGATATTATTTTAGATAATTCGGATGATCAAAATAAATGGATCAATACGATAAAAGAGCTTCTTTAGGCTTTAGCTATTTAATTTTTCCATAAGAAGTTTATTTGCAAGTTTAGGGTCAGCTTTACCCTTTGTTCTTTTCATAAGTTGACCAACGAAAAAACCAAGCAACTTAGTTTTACCATTTTTAAATGCTTGAACTTCATTTGGATGTGCATTTATAAGTTCATCAATTATTGGTGAAATACTTGAAGAATCAGATATCATTGCCAACCCTTTTTCTTCAACTAATTTTTTCGGAGAAATATTTGTTTGAATAAGTTCAGGTAAAATTTCTTTTGCAATTTTTCCACTTATAGTATTATTAGAAATCATGCTAATCATTTCAGCAAGATTTTTAGGACTAAGCTTTAATTCATTAAAACTGAGTTTGTTTGATTTTAAATAGCCTACAATATCACTCGTTACCCAATTTGAAGCCAGTTTGGCCTCTGCACCATTAGCTACTGTTTCTTCAAAAAATTTTGCCATATTTATTTCATCTGAAATTACCCTTGCGTCATAAGCAGACAAGCCAAATTGATTTACATATTTATTTCTTTTCTTTGGAGGTAATTCTGGTAGTTCTTTAAACCATATTTCTTGTTGGGTTTTTGTTACTTCAACTGGTCCTAAGTCAGGATCAGGAAAATATCTATAGTCACTGCTACCTTCCTTTAATCTCATACTTTTCGTTAATTGCTTAGCTTCATCCCAAAGCCTTGTTTCTTGAAAAATCTTTCCTCCATTTTCATAAACTTCTATTTGTCTGGCTATTTCATAATCACAAGCTTTTTGAATTGCGGAAAACGAATTCATATTCTTAATTTCAACTTTGGTACCAAAAGGAGCATTAGGTCCTTTTCTAACTGAAATGTTGACATCACATCTTAATGAACCCTCTTGCATATTTCCATCAGATACTCCTAGATATCTTACTGTTCTCCGAATCTCGGAAGCATATTCTGATGCCTCTTTACCTGTTCTTATATCTGGTTTACTTACAATCTCACAAAGTGCTATTCCAGCACGATTGTAATCAACTAATGAATACTTAGAACCAGCTAATCTATCGCTACCTGAATGAACTAACTTACCGGCGTCTTCTTCAATATGTAGCCTTTCTATTCCAATTTTTTTACTATAAGGTTCTTTATCCTTTTCTATTATTTCAACTTCTAACCATCCATTTTCAGCTAATGGTTCATCAAATTGTGAAATTTGATAATTTTTTGGTAGATCAGGATAAAAATATTGTTTTCTGTCAAATTTACAATGCTCTGCTACATTCAAATTTAATGCTAAAGATGTTTTTACAGCGTATTCAAGTACAGTCTCATTCAAAACAGGAAGAGTTCCAGGTAAGCCACAAACTACAGGATCTATATGCGTATTGGGCGCATCACCAAAAGCTGTTGAAGCAGAGGTAAATATTTTACTTTTCGTATTAAGCTGTACATGAGTTTCCAAACCAATCACAGCTTCCCAAGATTCCAAATTGTTCATTATCAAAAGTCTCTTTAATTTATATTATTGGATATAAAGGAAAAGAGGAGCAAAACACAAATAAAAATATTAACTATTAAATGACACAAGAAACAAAAAATTCAATATTAATTATTGGCGGTGGACTTGTAGGTTTATCTATTGCTTATGAATTTTCTAGAAATAACTTCAAAGTTTTAGTTTTAAGCAAAAACAGAAATGAATCAGCTGGATTTGTTGCTGCAGGAATGTTAGCTACACATGCCGAAGGACTCAGTGATGAATTACTAAAGTTTGGCCAAGAAAGCCAAAGTCTAATTCCTAAGTGGATAAAAAATATTGAAAAAGATAGTAACATTAAATGTGGTTTAAAAAAATGTGGCATAGTAGTTCCATTTAAAAATAAAGAAGATCTTGAAGCGTTTCCCACTTATGAATATGGAAAATATTTAAATCATAAAAATCTTCAAACAGAAATAAATGGAATAAATTCTATTTGGAAACATGGTTTACTTTTTGAACAAGATGGCCAAATAGATAACCGAAGAAGACTGATGCGTGCTCTTGAGAGAGCATGCTCCTTGCATGGAGTCGAATTTCAAGAAGGAGCAGAAGTAGAGGATTTGACATTAGAAAAAAACAAAATTACTGGTGCAAAAGTTTTATGCGCCACTGGGGAACTAAAAAATATCAAATGCGAAAAAGCAATAATATGCAGTGGTGCTTGGAGTAAAAAAATTTTGAATAAAATTGTAGTATTTCCTGTAAAGGGTCAAATGCTATCAATACAAGGTCCAACGAATTTTTTGAAAAGAGTTATTTTTGGTCCAAAAACTTATCTAGTTCCTCGTGATGATGGACTTATTATCGTTGGAGCAACAGTTGAAAAAGATGCAAAATTTAATCAAGGTAATACTCCTGATGGAATCAAACAATTGCAAGAAGGCATTCTCTCCTTATTACCAGAGGCTATTAATTGGCCACAAATGGAACATTGGTGGGGATTTAGACCTTGCACACCAGATCTTAAACCAATAATTGGAAAATCAAAAATTGAAAACCTTTTTATAGCTACAGGACATTACAGAAATGGAGTTTTATTTTCTGCAATAACAAGTGATCTTCTTTTGAAAATAGTTCAAAATAAAAGCCTCAAAAAAATAGAAAAAAGATTTTTAGAAAAATTTAGTTTGGATAGATTTGAGATTTAAATTTTAATTTTCAGATCGCCATTTCGAATCAGAAGTTTCCCACTCACATAATTCCTCTTCGTTAAACCAAAGATTAATTTCAAATTTTGCTGTATCTTCTCCATCAGAACCATGAATTATATTTCTCCCAATATCAATAGCCAAATCTCCTCTTATTGTTCCAGGCTCTGCTTCAAGAGGTTTAGTTGCGCCTATTAGTTTTCTGGCACTCAAAATAACTCCTTCTCCTTCCCAGACCATTGCTACAACAGGTCCACTTGAAATAAAGTCTACTAAATCACCAAAAAAGGGTCTTTCTTTATGAACGCCATAATGATTTTGAGCAAGATCTTTTGAGGGTATTAATTGCTTTAATCCAACTAATTTAAATCCTTTTTTTTCAAATCTGCCAATAATCTCAGCAACATATCCTCTTTGAACTCCATCTGGTTTAATTGCAATAAAGGTTCTCTCTTTGGTCATTTAGTTAATAATCACTCTATGTATATTCAACTTTTGGGTGGTAACTTGGCAAGTAATCATTAAAATAAAAGATATTGTTTTGAGTTATTTTCAAAAACATTTATTAATCACTTAAACATAAATTGACCAACTTTGAGCCGAAAAAATTAAAGAATATCTGGACTATTGAAGATAGTATTTCAACTTATAACATAGACAAATGGGGAGATAAATATTTTTCTATAAATTCCAAAGGAAATATATCAGTAACTAAAGATATAGAATCTGAAAATAAGATTGATCTTTTTAAGCTTGTCAAAGAACTTAAAAGTAGAGAAATAAATCCGCCATTAATTATAAGATTTAATGATATTTTGAAAGATCGAATAAATGCATTACATGAATCTTTTTTAAAAGCAATAAAAACTTATAAATATAAGAACATTTATCAAGGCGTTTTTCCTGTCAAATGTAATCAACAAAAAAATGTCCTAGAAAAGATAATAGAGTTTGGTAGCCAGTGGAATTTTGGTTTAGAAGTAGGAAGTAAATCAGAACTATTAATTGGCCTTGCACTTCTTGAAAACCAAAATTCACTATTGATATGCAATGGATATAAAGATAAAAAATATATTGAGATTGCTACTTTGGCAAGAAAACTCGGCAAAAATCCAATAATAGTTATTGAACAACGAGATGAAGTAAAAAGAATTATTCAAGCAGTTCAAGAACTTAACGCGACTCCATTAATAGGAATTAGAGCAAAGTTATCGAGTAAAAGTAGTGGTAGGTGGAGCAAATCTATTGGAGATAATTCCAAATTTGGATTATCAATCCCAGAAATTATGGCGACAATCAAAGAACTTAAAGAAGCAAATCTTATAAACGAAATGAAATTGCTTCATTTTCATATAGGAAGTCAAATAAGTGATATTGCTGTGATCAAAGACGCATTACAAGAAGCTAGTCAAATATATGTTGAACTATGCAAACTAGACGCGCCAATGGAATATATCGACGTTGGTGGAGGATTGGGGATAGATTTTGATGGAACTAAAACCTCCTCCAACACCTCTACTAATTATTCTCTTCAAAATTATGCTAACGATGTAATTGCAACCATTAAAGATTCATGTGAATTAAATAATATCAAGCATCCGACCATAATCTCAGAAAGTGGAAGAGCAATAATTAGTCATTGTTCAGTTTTAATATTTAATATCTTGGGAACAAGCCATGTCAGATCCAAACAACAAATTTTTAATAAAAAAAATCAACAATTAGTCATTTCAAATTTACTTGAAACTTTCTATGAATTAAAAAAACTTAAAAATAAAAAAATAAATTTATCTCAAATAATCGAACTATGGAATGATGCAAAAAAGTTTAAAGAAGATTGCTTAGTTGCCTTTAGATTAGGATTTTTAAGTTTAGCAGAACGAGCTTATGCCGAAGAACTGACCTGGGCTTGCGCAAAAGAAATTTCTAATAACCTGAATAATGATGAAATAAATCACCCTGATTTATCTGAAATTACAGAAACTCTTGCATCAACTTATTATGCAAATTTATCTATCTTCAAATCTATTCCTGATAGCTGGGCAATAAATCAGATTTTTCCAATAGTACCAATACATAGGCACTTAGAGGAGCCGTTCTGCAAAGGCAACTTTGCAGATTTAACTTGTGATTCAGATGGGAAACTAAATAATTTTATTGATGATGGAAAAATTAAATCATTACTAAATTTACATAAGCCTGAGCAAGATAAAGATTATCTAATTGGAATTTTTATGACTGGAGCCTATCAAGAAGCATTAGGAAACTTCCACAATTTATTTGGCAGTACAAACGTTGTTCATATAGATATAAATCAAGATAATTCCTATAAGGTCAAAAATATTATTAAAGAGGACAGTAAATCTGAAATTTTACAGTTATTAGATTATAGTTCAGATTCTTTGGTTGAATCCATAAGAATTAATACTGAATCAGCAATAGATCAAAAAAAATTAACTATTGAAGAAGCAAGGAAATTAATGGATCAAATCGAAATTAGTCTCAGAAAAAGTAGTTATTTATCAGAATAACTAACTAATGTTTTTTGCAAATAATTTTTAGAATAATTCAGAGCATCATTTAA
This sequence comes from uncultured Prochlorococcus sp., assembly GCA_902558895.1. GTDB lineage: Bacteria > Cyanobacteriota > Cyanobacteriia > PCC-6307 > Cyanobiaceae > Prochlorococcus_A. The sequence continues at coordinate 35,302 of CACEFS010000009.1, read as the reverse complement.
CTTATTAATATCTTTAGCACCTGCTTGAGCAAAGTTAGGCTTTCCTCCTCCTCCTCCAGAACAAATTCTCGCAATCTCATTAATTAATTTACCTGCATGCAATCCTATTTTTACTACATCATCCCCTAAAGAAACTACAAATAACAACTTTCTATTTTCTGGATTTGGTATTCCCCCGAGAATCACTATTGCTTTATTACCCAAATGAGAAGTTAAATTAAGGGCTGCAGATTGCAAAGAATTCCCATCTAAGCCATCAATCTGATTTACTAAAATTGAAAAAGAATTTACTTTTTCTGCGGATGATTTTATAGAAGAGTATTTAAAATATGCAATTTCATCTTTCATTTTTTGTATCTCTTTATTCTTATTAATAAGCTCTGCTTGCAAATTATTAACCCTTTCAAACAGTTGATTAGGATTTGCTTTTAACAAATCACTTAGTTGATTTACTAAAGCATTTCTATCACTGAAATAGTCTAATGCTGATTGGCCTGATAATGCTTCGATTCTTCTGACTCCAGCTGAGATTCCTTCCTCACTAATTATTTTGAAAGAAACTAATTCAGATGTAGTTTTAACATGTGTGCCACCACAAAGTTCCATTGAAACTCCTGGTACATTAACAACGCGAACTTCGTCATCATATTTTTCTCCAAACATGGCGACTGCACCCTTTTCAAGAGCCTCACTCTTAGACATATTTTTTATTTCTAAAGCATGATTTTCCATAATCCAAGACTTAACTAAAGTCTCAATCTTAGAAATTTGATCTTTAGTAATAGGATTAGAGGAATTAAAGTCAAATCGTAATTTATTAAAGGCTACTAATGAACCTTTTTGTCCAACACTTTCATTAACAACTGATTTAAGTGCAGATTGTAATAAATGAGTAGCTGTATGATTTGCAGCGGCCTTAGCTCTATTAGAGGAGCTAACATTAGTCTTAACCTTTTGTCCAATAGATAATATTCCTTTTTTGATCGTTCCATAATGTAAAAAAACATTTTTCTTTCGCATAACATTATCAACCAAAACCTCAACATCTTTTGAAAATATCGTTCCAATATCACCAACTTGCCCACCAGATTCTCCATAAAAAGTTGTCTGATCAAGAACAATTAAAACTTTCTGACCTTCACTTGCTTGCTTAACTAATGTTGAATCCAAAAATATACCCTTTATTTCAGCTTCCGAAAGGAGTGAATTATAACCATTAAAAACAGTTTTGTTAAAAAGATCTATTTCTCGCTCTAATGATCCCTCTAATGTCAAATCAATATTACTTGAAGCAGCTTTAGCTCTCTCTTTTTGTGCATTCATTTCTTCTTCAAAACCCTTTACATCCACACTGATACTATTTTCTTCAGCAATTTCTACAGTAAGTTCTAGAGGAAATCCATAAGTATCATAAAGTTCAAAAGCTTTAAAACCAGAAATTAATTTCTGCCCTGAAGAAATTAACTCATCTAATAATTTCTCTCCTCTTTCAAGAGTTTCCCTAAATCTTATTTCTTCAATTTTTATCTCATTCAAAATTAAATCATTATTATTTTTTAAATCAGGATAATTATTTTGCATTAAATTGATCCCGACAGTAGCAATATGAGGTAAAAATTCATTTGTTATACCTAATAATCTGCCATGTCTGACCATTCTTCTAATCAGCCTTCTTAATATATACCCCCTACCGAGATTACTTGCTGCTACTCCATCAGAAATTAAATGAATAACAGCTCTTGTATGATCCCCAATAATTTTTAAAGAAATTTTGTTTTTATCATCTGAAGAAAAATAATCAATATTTGCAATCTCACAAATTTTTTGAATAATAGGAAAAATTAAATCTGTCTCATAATTATTTTGCTTTTTTTGTAGTATTTGAGCCATCCTTTCAAGACCCATTCCTGTATCAATATTTTTAAATTTTAAATCTGTCAATTTGCCATTAGGATCACGATTATATTGCATAAAAACAAGATTATAAAATTCAATAAAACGATCTCCATCTTCTAAATCAATATTCTGTAGACCCTTTTCAGGATGAAAATCATAATAAAGTTCTGAACAAGGCCCACATGGACCTGTTTTGCCAGATGACCAAAAATTATCTTCCTCTCCTAGTTTCACTATCCTATCTGGATGAATTCCAATTTCATCCCTCCAAATTTTTGCAGACTCTTCGTCTTCGTGAAAAACACTGACAATTATATTTTCAATAGAAAGTTGATAAATATTAGTAACTAATTCCCAAGCCCATTGAATAGCCTCTCGTTTAAAATAATCTCCAAAAGAGAAATTACCAAGCATTTCAAAAAAAGTGTGATGTCTAGCTGTAACTCCAACGTTTTCTATATCGTTTGTTCTGATGCACTTTTGGCTGGATGTAGCCCTTTTTGATGGTCTTTCTTTTAAACCTAAAAAAACTGGTTTAAAAGGTAGCATTCCAGCAATTGTTAGCATAACCGTAGGGTCATCTGGAATCAAAGATGCGCTTGGAATGATTTTATGTAACTTTTCACTGTAAAATTTTAAAAAAGCATTTCTTATCTCATCTCCAGTAACTATTTTTTTAATTAGTTGAGATGTCATTTATCCAAAATAAGAAGATTAAAAATTTAAGAAAAAGCGTAATTTCGGTTTTTTCGCAAAAAGAATCACGCGAATTTATATTCTATATAACTAAAGTTAATTTATAAAGTTAATTATTCTATGATAACCTCTGCCCAGACAAGTAATTCTAAATTGGCTCAAACTAATAACAAGTTGACGGTTCAATCTCAAAATTTTGCTGATGATTCTTGTGCTATAAGATCTTTGGATTGGGATCGCAGTAGATTTGATATTGAATTTGGTTTAAGAAATGGAACTACTTACAATAGTTTTATTATTAAAGGCGAGAAACTTGCAATTATTGATACTAGTCACGCAAAGTTCGAAGAATTATGGTTTGAAGAATTACTGAAAAAGGTAAATCCACAAGAAGTCGATTTTTTAATTACGAGCCATACAGAACCTGATCATTCTGGTTTAATAGGTAATCTTTTAGAATTAAATCAAAATATCATAGTAGTTGGATCAAAATTAGCCCTTAAATTTATTGAAGAACAAATACATATTCCCTTTAAGCGTCTCGAGGTTAAGAGTGGAGAGTTTTTAAATCTTGGAACAAATCCTAATAGCGGTCTAGAACATAATATTGAATTTATAAGTGCACCAAATTTACATTGGCCTGATACCATATTTTCATATGATCACAGCACACATGTTCTATATACGTGCGATGCATTTGGACTTCATTATTGTTCTGAAGAATTTTTTGACACTGATCAAAAAGAAATATACGATGATTTCCGTTTTTATTACGATTGTCTTATGGGTCCAAACGCTAGAAGCGTTCTGCAGGCAATTAAAAGAATAGATAAGCTACCTGAATTAAAAACAATCGCTGTTGGACATGGGCCTTTGCTCCATAATCAGGTCAATTTTTGGAAAGGAAAATATCTAGAATGGAGTAGCAATAAAAGCAAAGGTATTGATTTTGTGTCAGTCTGCTATATAAGCGACTATGGTTATTGTGATCGACTAAGTCAAGCGATATCTCATGGAATAAGTAAAGCAGATGCACAGGTTCAGTTAATTGATTTAAGATCTTCTGACTCACAAGAATTAACAAGTTTAATTTCCGCCTCAAAAGCAGTAGTTATTCCCACATGGTCAGTTGACTCAGATAATGAATTAAAAGAATCTCTTGGTACTTTATTTGCAGCGCTAAAACCAAAACAATTTACTGCTGTCTATGATGCATTCGGCGGAAATGATGAACCAATAGATTCCTTAGCAAATAAATTAAGAGAACTTGGTCAAAAAGAAGCTTTCTCCCCTTTAAGAGTTAAAAATATTCCAGATCCCATTGTTTATCAACAATTCGAAGAAGCTGGAACTGACTTGGGTCAATTGATCAATAAAAAGAAGAATATTGCCTCTATGAAGAGCCTTGATTCAAATTTAGATAAAGCGTTAGGTAGATTAAGTGGAGGATTATATGTTGTTACAGCAAGCCAAGGGGTAGGTTCGACATTTAGACAAAGTGCAATGGTCGCAAGTTGGGTTAGTCAAGCAAGCTTTTCTCCACCAGGAATTACAGTTGCAGTAGCAAAAGATAGAGCTATTGAATCATATATGCAAGTTGGAAAAGGTTTTGTTGTGAATATCTTGAGAGACGATAACTATCAAAAAATGTTCAGACATTTTTTAAAAAGATTTGCCCCCGGAGCGGATAGATTTGCAGATGTAGATGTAATTAGCAACATCGCTGAAGGAGGACCAGTTCTCTCAGATTCACTCGCCTTTTTAGATTGTAAAGTTAGTTCCAGACTGGAGACCCCAGACCATTGGATAATTTACGGAATTGTTGAAAATGGTAATGTTTCTGACTTATCATGCAAGACAGCAGTTCATCACAGAAAAGTTGCTAATCACTATTAGAAAATAAGTCTTTAAAATGTCAGATATTAATATAGGCTTACTTGCAGAAAATCAAAACTTCTTAGAATTTGCAATTACCGATAATTTTTCTTGTGTAAGATTCCTAGACCAAAATAAAGAAAGATTTGAACTTGAATTTAACCTCGAAAAAGGAACCTCTTTTAATACTTTTTTCATTAAAAGTCATGAGGAACTTTTTATTATTCATCCACCTGAAAAACAATATTTAAATTCATTTAATAAAGTAATTTCTAGGTTTTGCGATCAATTTAAATTAGATAAAATCAACTTCATTTCTGGTCATATTAATCCTCAAATTATTGAAACTTTAAAACATATAAGTACCCAATTTCAAAATACAACTATTACTTGCTCTAATCCCGGTTATAAACTTATTAGCGAACTTTGGAATCAAAGAAATCCTACCTTAGAAAACTTTATTGAAATTCAATTACCTGAAATAAAGATAATCAAAAAAGAACTTAATTTAGAATTAGATAATATTTCACTAGAGTTAATTCCTATTCCAACAGCACGTTGGCCTGGTGGACTCATAATATATGAACGTAATCAAGAAATACTTCTTAGTGAAAAAATTTTCTCTGCACATATTGCATCTAAATATTGGTCTGAAAAAAATCGAGTTAGTACAGAAATTGATAGGAAACATTTTTATGATTGCTTGATGGCACCGATGAGTAACCAAGTAGTATCAATAACTGAAAAAATTGCAGATTATGACATTAAAACTATTGCCCCATTACATGGTCCCGCGATCGAATATAGCTTAAAAAGCTTTTTAAATGACTATATTAGATGGGGAGAGAATCTTTCAATAAATAATCCTAAGATTGCTCTTATATATGCAAGTGCATATGGAAATACAGCCTCAATAGGCGATGCATTGGCTAAAGGGATAAATAGAACCTCTGTAGAAGTTGAAAGCATTAATTGTGAATTTACACCTAATGATGTACTTGTAAAATCTATTCAAAATGCTGATGGATATTTAATAGGCTCACCCACCTTGGGTGGTCACGCCCCAACTCCAATAGTTAGTGCACTAGGAACATTGTTAGCAGAGGGTAATAGAGATAAGCCAGTAGGAATTTTTGGCAGTTTTGGTTGGAGCGGCGAAGCTATAGATTTACTTGAAACAAAATTAAAAGACGGTGGTTTTAAGTTTAGTTTTAACCCTATAAGAATTAAATTCAGTCCAAATAAACCAAAGATTAAAGAGTTAGAAGAAATAGGAACTCACTTTGGAAGAAAAATTATAAAAAAAGCAAACAAAAAACCCAGAAAATCAGATACTGGAATGATTACAAGTAAAACAGATCCAAAGCTACAAGCTCTTGGAAGAGTAATTGGTTCACTTTGTGTCCTGACAGCATCTAAAGGCAAAGATGAGAATAATATTAAAGGAGCTATGCTTGCGTCTTGGGTTAGTCAAGCAAGTTTTTCTCCGCCTGGGTTAAGTATTGCAGTAGCAAAAGATAGATCGGTAGAGTCTCTTCTGCAAATAGGAGATTCATTCGCATTAAATATTCTAAGTGAAAAAGATTTTAAAGAACCTTTAAAAAGATTTACAAAGCCCTTTGCACCTGGAGAAGATAGATTTGAAGGTTTAAATATTGAATTAACTCCTAATGAACAGATAATCATACCTGAATCGCTCGCATGGTTAGATGCTTCTGTTAAAGAGAGAATGGAATGTGGAGATCATTGGGTAATTTATGCCGAAGTACTACACGGTAATATATTAAAATCCGATAGTCTAACGGCAGTTCATCACCGCAAAACAGGCGCTAACTATTAAATTTATTTATCTAATTTATGACTCAAACAAAAGATCTAATAATCATTACGGCTAGTTGTGGAAAAAATTTAGAACTTTCTGAAAAATTTCTTGAAAAAAGTAATGAACTTAAAATAAGTTCTGAAATTTTAGATCTTACCACTCTTGATATTCCATTATTTAATCCAAGAATACACGGCAAAGAACATATTCCAAATGAAATAAAAGAATTAAAAGAAAAGCTTTTCAAGATTGAAAGGTGGGTGATATGTGCGCCTGAATATAATGGATCTATACCTCCCATTCTCTCCAACTTCATAGCATGGCTGTCTATTTCGGGAGATGACTTTAGGAAGTTATTTAATGGTCAACCGATTGCAATTGCAACATTTTCTGGTGGCATAGGGTTAGAACTGCTGACCTCATTACGTATTCAATTAGTGCATTTAGGAAGTCAAGTATTAGGGAGACAACTTTTGTCCTCATATAGTAAACCTATAGATACAAAAACCATTGAAGATATTATTGAGAGACTTTTACAAATGAGAAAATTAAAAACATAAACATTTAAAACCTAATAAAATTTCATTCTTTTTCATTCCAAACTTTCAAAATTTCTCTAGCCATAGGTAGTGCATGAACAGATCCCCCTCCAGGAGTATTTTGCGCAAAAGCAACTACAAGTAATTCACTTTTATCAGAGGGAGTAAAGCAAACGAACCAAGCGTGATCTAATCCACCTTCACCATCTTCAGCAGTTCCTGTTTTGCCTGACACTGGAGGTAAATTTGCAACTCCATAGTTAATTGATACCCCCGTTCCAGACTCAACTACTTTCCTAAGGCCACTTTTTATCAATTGAATATTTTTTTGATCAATATCAATTAGAATACGTTTTTTATCTAAAAGACTTTCTCCATGTTTTTTAGTTAAGTGGGGAGTAACCAGAAAACCCCCATTAGCAATGGCTGCATATGCCCTAGCTATTTGAATTGGAGTTACTTGAACTACAAATTGTCCAATAGACATACTTGCAATATCTTCGGGAACCCATGGAGTTCTTCCTGGTTCACCCCATCCTCTACCATCCTTAGCCCATTGACTATTCGCTACCAAGCCCTTATTCTCTTGTTCAGAAATCTCAATTCCAGATAAAGAATTGAAACCTAACTTTCTTGAAACTTCATAAATTTCATCAACGCCTACACCATATCCGACTTGATAAAAAAAAGTATTACTTGAAACCCTTAAAGCATCTTCAAAACCTATTACCCCAAAGCCTAAATCATTATGTTCTCTAAAACATTGACTACCATAAGTAATACATGATTTTGTTTCTAGCATAGTATCAATAGGAAATTTTCCACTTTCTAAGCCAGCTAAAGCAGTTACAATTTTCCAAACACTTCCAGGATCATAAGCATTTAATGCTCTATTAAAAAGGGGTTTTTCATCAGAATTAAAAAGCATATTATATTCTCTCTTAGGTTTAAAATCTTTTGAGAAAAAATTCAAATCAAAGGTAGGTTTACTTGCCATTGCTCTTATTGCACCATCTCTTGGATCCATAACTATTATCGCTCCAGCTTTTTTTTCTTTCAGTACTTCCTCTGCAACTAATTGCAAATTCATATCAATAGTTAATTCAATATCATTACCCTGTTTTGGAGGTTTTATACCCAATGATCTTTGAAATTGACCTAAAGAATTTACTTCAACCATTTCTCCTCCCCATTCACCTCTAATAAAATCTTCATATACATATTCAATTCCAGTTCTCCCTATTAAGTCATTTAATTTATAACCCTTCTTAGATAAAAATTTATATTCTGATTCAGTTATTGGCTGAGTATAACCAATTACATGAGCAGCAAGAGATTTATAAGGATAATTTCTAATTAATTTCGTCGCTATTTCAAAACTGAATAAATTATCTTCATTTTCCTTAAATTTTATTAATTGATCAGCGTTTAAATCATCAAGAATAGTTACTGAAAGTTTTTGATTTTTTTTGCCATACGAATATTCTTTTTGAATTAAATTACTATCAAGATTTAACAAATCAGAAAGACTTGATTTATGTTTTTCCCAATTACTTTCTTTTACAGATTGAGGCTTTATTATCAATGAATATTTAACTCTGCTATTTGCTAAAACATAACCATTTTTATCCAGTATTCTGCCGCGTGTTGGTTGAGAAGGAATAAGTCTAATTCTGTTCTCATCAGACATTTTTTTAAATGATTCATAATTTAATAGTTGTAAAAAAATTAACCTTAATAAAATTAATGAAAAAGTTATAGAAGAAAAAATTAGTAAGACTAATGGTTGTCTTTTTAATGAAATACGTTTTTTGTTAGGATTACTCTTCTTCAAAAATAATAAATTTATATAGATGTAGTTTTTCCCAATAAAAAAATAGTATTGCTTATATCTTTAAGTTTAGTGATTAAATTTTTATAATCATTATCTTCAGTATTCAGATTAGAATCATCATTTTCAAATTTATTTGAAGGCAATTTTTCACTCATAAAACTTACGCTTTCAAGATTCATTAATCCAATCTTAAATAAAAGAATTTATTTTTTCAAAATAATATTAAGCTAAATATCCGAGAAATATCATAAACAAATTATTTTATTTGATCTAAGTTTTGTTCAAAATAAGGATTACAACTATTTTTAGATATTCCTAAAGACCAGCCAATGAATGATGCAATAAATATCGTCACGATCAATGGCAAAATAGCTTGCTGAGTATTTTCCAGAATGAACCACTCTCTCCAGCTACTCAAAAACCGTTCTCTTTGAAATTTTCTTTTTTCATTTTCTAATAATCTAGCTTTTTTGGCGAAAGATTTTGTAACCCACTTTTCAAAAGGTATCTTTTTTATAATCGCCATTTTTCTCTCAACTTCTAATAACTGCCCAGAACTAAGATAAGGGTGAAATGTACTTATCAATTCAATAGTTTTTAAAAACATCTCAACAGTTCCATCTTTAATAAGTTTTTGCTCATTACTTAAATCAATCCACTCTAGTTCTGGATAAAAACGATTCCTATTAGCTTGAATTTGCTCCTCCGACATTTGACCAAGTTCACGAAGCCATCTATTAGTATTTTCGTCAAACCTCCTCCAATACAAAAAAGGATTAATAAAAATTGTCTTGCCAGATATTTTTATCACATCTTGTTGAAGATGATTAGTTATCTTCCTTTCTGAGTTTTTTGATTTTATCAAAAGTAAAAATTTATAACCTAACTTAAGATTATCTTTTATTAATTATTTTTCCAGAAATTACAAATAAATTTTTCCATTAAGACTAAGTTTATTGATATTAATATTCAGTCATTGATAGCCGCCAACGCTTTTTCAAATAATTACAATATTCACAATTCAATGACGGTTTAGGAAAAACATCAGAACGTAATAAATTGACAGTATCAATTATCTTATTTTCTACCCAAGAAGTAGAGCAATCTAATTTAATTAGATGTACATCAAAATTTAATTGGTTATTAAATAACTCTTCATTTTTCTTTCCGTTGAAATATAAAAGATAAGCTTCTTTAGATACTTTAAAACCGTTTTTTTTAAATAACCACTGATACATTTCTAATTGTCTCTTATAAGCTCTTGCATATTCGTATTTATTAAAAGTCTCAGACCAATCAAAATTATTTCTAGATGTAGCTTTTACATCAATAATAATAAGGTCGCCATTTTTTTTCTGCCAAATATCATCCACAGCCCCACCAAAATCATAATTATGTTCAATCGACCTATATCTTATGCCTTGAAAATTACTTCTCCAACGTTCTAAATCTTTATGTTTGAAAGGAACAGCATCAATACCATGTTCAATAAATAAAGGATGTGGCTCTTGAATTCTTCTGTAGTAATCAAATTCATTTTTACATAAATTATCTACAGCAATATTTAAAGTAAACGGTAATGATGGTGGTTTTATTTGATATTTTTTATCAAGTACACAACATCTTGGACAACTTAGATATTTCTCAATAGTAGATCGACTTAATTTTATAATCTCGCTCATTATGATTAATATCTCATTTAAAAATGTTTATAACATAAAAAAGTTTAATATTTTAAAAATATTTGTTTATTTATTCCCACTCAATGGGATTAGTTCTAAAAGAAAAAGAAAACATCAGTTATTGCAACGGATACTTGGAGTCATACTAACAGACTTTTATTGGGTGAGCATGAGGTGAGCATGAGGTGAGCATAGATGTCTGACAATAATACTTTCAAAAAACGTCGTTATACGATTATTTTGTAGAGAATGCGTTTCAAAATATTTATAAACTATTATTTTATCCAATTCAAATCTTTTGATATCAGGAGTTCTATCATGTTTGAATTATGTGTATTTTTCATTGGTATTAACGCAGATGACATGGAGTAGGAATTAGCAAGTTCCTTAACCTCAAAATCATCATCATATGTCATCAAAAAGTTACCCTTTATTTGACTGGAAATTTTAAATAATTTTTTGTGATTTAAATCTGCGAAACGATAAAGTCTCCGTCCTGCTCTTTTACCTTTTTTACCAGCAGTGTAAGGAGGATCTAAAAAATAAATCGCACTTTCATTATTTAAATCCTTCTGAAGAATATCTAACCCATCCTCTTCAGTGAAAATTATCCTTGACCTCATTGAATAAATACGCTGAATGCGTCTGACCAAAGTAGTTGGATACCATCTTGAGGAAATTCCTTTTCCATTTTCTCCACGTTTTATTAAACCTCCACCATCCGCAAGAATTCCTCCATGCGCGCATCTATTTTTAAGTATTGTTTTGAATGATTGCTCTCTAGTATTTTTAGGTTCTGATTGTAATACTTCCATCACATTTGAATAATTAATATCAAAACTTACTATTCGCTCACATAACCAAGAAAAATCAGAGCAAAGAGAAGTTTTCCAAACAGCAGATACCATAGGATCTATTTCATTTACATGAACTTTTTTTACTAAATTTTCCGAAATACTCGTTAAAGAAACTATTCCTCCACCAGCAAAAGGTTCATATAAAATTTCTGGAACCTTATTGAGAGATTGCATCCATATTCTTAAGTATGGAATAAACCAAGTCTTCCCACCTGGATATCTAAAAATACTTAATTGAGGAACTGAAGAAACATTAATGGGATGATTAAAAATTTTCTCTTTTACACTACTAATCATTGATCTTCGTAGGCAGTAACATCTAAACCATCGCGCATTTTTAATTTTAATAAATTCTTAAATTGATTAATATCTCCTGGTTTAGCAATTGTGATTTGTTTAATGCTTTCATCAAATTTAGTATAAATTTTTTTATAAGGCACGAGTTTATATTTTCTTTATTTTGATTTAATTTGAGATCATATACCATCCAACATATATCAGCATCAGAAGGATCAACTTCTTGTAAATCTGGCAATGTTTCATAGAAAGGTCTGTCAAGCGCTACAGCACTTTTTTTACCCCATGATTTCAAAATTCCACCTTTAAATAATAATTGTGGTGCTAATCGCTTTCTAGAAGAAGATAAAAAATCAGGTCTTGGATAATTTTTTTCTTTTGACCAATCCAAGTTTGAGAATTTAATAGGATCAGTCATATAACGAGCAAAAGGATTTCTAATATTTCCTGAAATATAGACTGCTTGAATTTCAAGAGAACCGAAATCAACTATATTGCCAAATTGATCATATGAAACAAGAACGATATCAATATTTCCCGCTGAAACACCATAGGCATCTTTAAGACGAACCTCTTTCAAAATTTTCCATTTTGTCCCCTTTTGAAAGAAAAAATTAGCAGCATCATGCGCGATCAACCAATCTTCACGAAATCTAACGGGACAAGTAATTACTGCATCGTCAATATTCTGCACACTACAAACGCCCAATGGATCTGATAATTTATCTTTAGAACAATTAGGAGTTATATTGCCAAAAGGGCATAATTTATCTGATCTTGACTTCTTGGCATCTTCAGAATGATTATTAGTCGGGTAACCAAAAACTTCTAATAAAGGATTGGTCACATTTAACATTCAATATTCTGAATTTTAAAAGAAATCCATAATATAAACAATATTTAAATAGAGCAAAATTTTTATAAATACAAAATTTATGAAAATATAATTTACGATTTCTCTATAGAGAAACCTACAGTGCTCTGGGTGAGACTGGGGTGAGCATGACCCTCTGAAAACCATTGCAAATAGGTAAAAAAAAAGACGGGTGATCTTCGGGTGAGCACACGTTTTTTAGACTATAACTAGGTTTTTACTCTTGGACTATTCCCACTCAATAGTTCCAGGAGGTTTGCTTGTAATATCATATACGACTCTATTAACCGAAATTACTTCATTTACGATTCTATTTGCAATCCTCTCCAAAATCTGAAAAGGAATTTTTGACCAATCGGCCGTCATGCCATCTTCACTAGAAACACAACGTAAAACTATTGGCCATGCATAAGTCCTTTTATCACCCATTACTCCTACAGTTTTTACTGGCAACAATACTGCAAAAGCCTGCCAAATATCATTATAAAGGCCTGCTTTTTTAATTTCGTCTCTTACTATCCAGTCTGCATCTCTTAAACAATCCAGTTTTTCATTATTAACCTCACCCAAAATTCTTATAGCTAATCCTGGTCCTGGGAATGGATGCCTTTTTATAATTTCATCTGGTAAACCTAAAGCAGCTCCTACTTTTCGGACTTCATCTTTAAAAAGTTTTCTTAATGGCTCAACTAATTTAAATTGTAAATCTTTTGGCAACCCACCCACGTTATGATGACTCTTTATTTTAACAGCTATTCTTTCACCTGTCTTAGGATCAATATTAGTGCCGGCACTCTCAATAACATCTGGATAAAGAGTACCTTGGGCTAAATACTGAAAAGGTCCTAATCTATTACTTTCTTCTTCAAATACTCTAATAAATTCTTCACCAATAATTTTTCTTTTTTTTTCTGGATCAGTAATACCTTTTAATTTGGAAATAAACCTTTCCCTTGCATTAATATATTCCACTTTTATATGAAATTTCTTATCAAAAAAATTCATTAAAAATTCAGGTTCACCTTTTCTCATGAAACCTTGGTCTATAAACATGCATGTAAGCTGATTTCCAATTGCTTGATTGAGAAGAAAAGCAAGAGTTGAGGAATCAACTCCTCCTGACAAGGCAAGCAAAACTTTTTTATTGCCAACTTGTTCTCTTATCCGTGGAATAGTTTCCTCTATATAGGTTTCTGTTGTCCAATCAGCTTTGCAACAAGAAATTGTATAAACAAAATTTTTAATTACAGTCATCCCAAACTCTGAATGAATAACTTCTGGATGAAATTGTACGCCAAATAATTTCTTCACATCATTTGAAATTGCTGCATGGAGTGTGTTCTCGGTATGAGCAATTTTATTAAATCCATCAGGCAAACAATTAATTGAATCACCATGACTCATCCACATTATTGATTTATCTTCTACATCAGAAAGAAGGTCAGATTCTTGATCTATATTTATTGGTGCTCTACCATATTCAGCTTTATTTGTTGCTGAAATAACAGTTCCTCCAAGTTCTTTGACCATTAATTGCATTCCATAGCATATACCGAGAATAGGAATTCCTAAATTAAAAATTTTTTCATCACATTTAGGAGCATTTTGTTCATATACAGAATTTGGGCCACCACTCAAAATGATCCCTTTAGGGTTAATATTATTAATGTCCTCAATTGAAATACAATTACTTACTACAAGAGAAAAAACATTAGTTTCTCTAATTCTTCTTGCAATCAATTCAGAATATTGAGATCCGAAGTCTAAAATTAATATTGAAGGATCTCGTTCTTTTTTTAAAGATGTTTGACTCATGTATAAAAGTTAGCTCAATTTATTCTCAAAAGCATAATGAATAACAAATTAATCTCGTTGAAAATAAGAAATATACTTATTACCGTTAATGCCAGACCACCTTATTTTCCTTTTTCTATCAAAAATGATTGATGCGATTTCCATATCAGTTTTTACATACCTATTTACATAGGCAAATGAACGTTTTTCAATAGTATTTGATAAATTCTTGAATAATTTATTAGCTAGAGATTTATTAAATCTTTCAAGAAGTAGTAATGCATCCTCAAGATTATTTAAGTGAGATATTTCATCTATTATTTGAGACGGCACCTTTTCTTGAAGGGCTAAATAAACAAGAATCTCAATTCTTCCATCAGCTAAATGATTATGTGTATGAAAAATACCCCCTGCTAATTTAATTAATTTTCCATGATAACCAAAAAGAATTACAGTTTTAACTTTTTTTATAGCAGCATCAACTAATAATGGTCCTATCCAATTTCCAATTTTGATAATGGGCAAATGAACGTTATTAGTTTTTGCCAAATTTAGCCCATTTTCACCAATAACAAAGACAACTTTCCCTTTGAAATTATTTTGAATTAACTTTGCTAGCTTAGTTTGAGCCTCTTTTAATTGTTCAGGTGAAGCACTCGAATAAGTTTCAGCAGAAGTACCAATAATAGATAATCCATCAACGATACCAAATGACTTATTACTAGTTCTTTCAGCTAAAAACTCCCCATTTGGGAAAATAATTTCTAAATTCAAATTAAAGCCCGCTGGAATACAATCTAATAAATTTTGATATAAAACTTGTTTTGCAAAATCAGAAATTGATATTTCTGATGTATCCTCCTTTATACCTACACCAGATCCTGCAATAATATTAATTGGCATTGTTTGAACAGGATTATTAAAAGAAATTTTTTCTAAAGAGGCTATTGTCCATATTTCTAAGTTTTGTGTAATGTCAAGATCTAAACCAGACTTTGCAAAGGAAATTCCTAATGCATGCGAATCATCTTGAAGTAAACCAACAGAATGAATCTCGATTTTTGTTTCTCTATTTTCATTGGGAATTTTTATAATTTCATAATTCTCAAATGGTAACCCTACTAGTTTTTTTAATGCCGACCTAGCAGCTCCAGCAACCCACAAAGGTAAAGAAAATCCTTTTTTCAAATCAAGTAATTGAAAAGTATATAATGAGAACTATTCTAAGAATGACCTATTTAATAAAAAGTGGCCATACAACAAAAATTATCATTGATGATTCCTGGACCCACACCTGTTCCAGAAAGAGTTTTACAAGCATTAAGTAGACATCCAATAGGTCATCGCAGTAAAGAATTCCAAGATCTTGTAGAAAGTACTTCTAAAAATTTACAATGGCTTCATCAAACTCAAAATGATGTTCTAACAATTACTGGTAGTGGGACTGCCGCAATGGAAGCTGGAATAATAAATACCTTAAGTAAAGGAGATAAAGTAATTTGTGGAGAAAATGGCAAATTTGGAGAAAGATGGGTAAAAGTTGCTAAAGAATTTGGTCTAGAAGTAATAAAAATTGATTCACCATGGGGAACTCCACTTGATCCTGAAGCATTCAAAAAGGTATTAGATGAAGATAAACAAAAAGAAATAAAAGCAGTTATTTTGACTCATTCTGAAACCTCAACAGGCGTAATTAATGATCTAGAAACTATAAGTTCCTATATTCGCGAACACAGCACAGCTTTATCAATTGTTGACTGTGTTACAAGTCTTGGAGCTTGCAATGTACCAATAGATGAATGGGAATTAGATATCGTTGCTTCAGGATCACAAAAGGGATATATGATACCTCCAGGGCTTAGTTTTATATCAATGAGCCAAAAAGCATGGGAAGCTGCAGAAAAATCTAATTTACCAAAATTTTATTTAAATTTAAAATCTTACAAAAAAAGTCTTTTAAGTAACAGTAATCCATATACTCCAGCAGTTAATTTGATTTTTGCTTTAGATGAATCTTTAAAAATGATGAGAGAAGAAGGCTTGCATAATATTTTCTTCAGACACAATAAACATAAATTAGCAATGTGCAATGCTGTAAAGGCTTTAAATCTAAAATTATTTGCTGACGAAAACTATTTAAGCCCCTCCATAACTGCAATAAAAACTGAAGGAATGGATGCTGAAGAATTTAGAAAAAAAATAAAAAATAATTTTGATATTTTACTAGCTGGTGGCCAAGATCATTTGAAGGGGAAAATATTTAGAGTCGGGCACTTAGGTTATGTAAATGATAGAGATATTATTACGGTAGTTTCTTCAATAAGTAAAACACTTCTCGATCTCGGTAGGATTACATCCCAAGAAGCTGGTGAAGCATTAGTTGTAGTATCCAAATATCTTGAGAAGAATTAAACTAAGTACCTGGTTCTTCAACATTTCCGCCTAATTCAACGATCTTTTTTCTAAGAAAGATTGATTTTTTTTCATCACCGTTAGTTTGAGCTATTGCGAGTGCAAACTCTAATTTTTCGAGTTGGTGGCCACCCTCAAAAAAAGAAAATTTTTTCTTTATGCGGTTTTTATTATCTTTGTATGAAATTTGTGAAGACATAAAAAATTCATGCTTTGATTACCATTATGCCAACAAAAGGGGACATTATGAGAGTAAAACAAAAATATTATTTGACTATAAACTTAAACAAAAAAATTTTTTTCTAATATTATGAGCGAACATCTTTCAAATTTATGCCTAATATAAATTTAATCTATTATTTAATTGCAGGTTGTCTTTTTGGAGGTTTAGCTCTAAAAACAGGTATTCCTGCGGCTCCTCTTGCCGGTGCTTTAATAGGCGCAAGCATACTTAGCATCAGTGGCAAAGTCGATATGGCAGAGTGGCCAATCGGGACAAGAACAATTTTAGAAATTGGAATTGGAACAGTCATAGGTACATCATTAACAAAAGACTCATTAGTTGATATCCAAAACTTATGGAGGCCAGCCATATTAATAACTTTTACTTTAGTTATTACTGGATTAGCAATTGGATTATGGACAAGCAGATTACTTAATTTAGACGTAATAACAACAATTCTTGGAGCAGCACCAGGAGGAATTAGCGGAATGAGTCTTGTAGGGTCTGAATATGGAGTGGGAGCGGCAGTAGCAACTCTACACGCAGTAAGATTGATTACTGTTCTTTTAATTCTTCCTTTAGTTGTGAAATGCTTGAATATATTTGGAGTGATTAAATCTTAAATTTCTATAGACATATTCACAATAAAAGATATTTTTAAATAGATGAAAAATTTTAATGCAAAGATTTAATAAAAAAAAACTAACAATATTTACTTTAGGATTTTTCACCCCTTTATTCCTTACTACATCGAAAGTAAATGCAAGTTCATTTGGGGCGGAAATTTTTTGTACTATGAGAGATGGAGGTAATGATCATGAAAGTAGCTGGGAAGCAGCTTATACATATATAAAAAAACAAAGGGGAGGATTGTTCAAAGTTTCACCTAAAAATGCAGCCCAGCAAATTACTGAAACAGTCATAAGAGAAAAAGAGAAATTTAACTTTTGCGTAGAATACTTAGATAAACTTCATCCAAATAGGAAACTATTAAGAGATTTGCGAAGAGAAGAAAAAAGAAAAGAACGAGAAGCTCAAGAAACAGAAAATGAGAGAAAAAGGCTAGAAAAAGAATTAGAAGAAGCTAATAATGATTTTTCGGATGAAACATTTGATAGATATAGCTATTAATTGATGCTTTGATATTTTTAAATTTTGAGAAAAAATTATGTACCAATTTTCTTTTGTATCTATCAACACTAAATTATATTTTAACGAGCTCAATTGAGCTAAAAATGATAAATAAATATTGACTTTTGATCTATTCAAGCCATTATTCAATTAACTAAATAATCTGAATGCATTTTCATATTAATGATGCGGTTTTTTTAGAGGATTTATGCCCTAAGTTCAGATTGAGACAATGGCGAAAATCTATTCATAGATTTACAGGAAAAAGTTGTATATATTGCGGAAAACCATCTGAATCTATTGATCATGTATTACCACGTAGCCAAGGAGGTTTAAGTACAACAGAAAACTGCGTACCTGCATGTCTTTCCTGTAATGGTGATAAATCAGATGAAAATGCTTTGTATTGGTATAGAAAACAAAAATTTTATGACCCTCGAAGAGCAATGGCTTTAAGAGCATGGTTAGAAGGAGATTTGAGATTAGCTTTAAGATTGCTTCAATGGGCTAATCCTAATTTTAAGGTGAAACAAGATTACGATAAAGATGAATCAGAATATAAAGCTGCTTAACTACCAAACATTACATATTTTTCTAGAATTATAAGTCTCACATATATTTGCCAATTCTCTTGGCGATTCTGAGAATATTAAAATTGTCGAAAGTGAAATGAAAAGTACAAAAAATTTTTGATAGAATTTAGAATTAATTAAACTGGTTTCTTTTTCTGTAAAACGACTGTAACTTCTGCTAATGCAATGAGTTGTTAATTTTAATTCAGGTTTAAAATCTGTCTTCATCAGTAATTAATACATATGTACTACTTTAACGCCGCATGAATCATTCAGCAAGTTCACTAACTAATAAAAATAAATTTTTAATCTTGGGATGTGGTTTTACCGGTAGTTTTTTTGCAAAAAAGATAAGGCAAATAGGTTGCACTGCTTTGACAAGTTCGAGATCTGAAAAAAAATATCCAGATAGTTTCGTATTCAACAGCGAAAGCGGGATGATTCCTAATAAAAAGATTTTTGATGGAGTCACACATATTCTTAGTTGCATACCTCCCGACAAAGATGGTCATGATCCAGTACTAAAAGTTCTAAACAATAAACTAAAAAGTTTATCCCTTGAATGGGTTGGCTATCTATCTACAACTGGAGTTTATGGACATACAAAGGGTGAATGGGTTTCTGAAATTGATAAACCAAACCCTTTTCAAAAAAGAAGTCATAAGAGGTTAAATTGTGAAACAGAATGGATTGAATCTGGTTTACCTGTACAAATTTTTAGGTTACCCGGTATTTATGGGCCTGGACGATCTACTTTTGAAGCAATAAAAAATAAAAAAATTCGCGTTATATCAAAAAATAATCAGGTATTTTCGAGAATTCACGTAGCTGATATTACAAATGCAATTATCTATCTATTACAAAATAAAAATTCTTTAAAGTTTTACCAAATTATTAATATTGCAGATGATGAACCCTGTTCTCAGATACAAGTTATTCAATATTGCTACGATTTGCTTGGCTTAAAAATGCCAAAGCCGATATTATTTGAGGATGCAAAAGAAAAATTATCACCAATCGCTCAATCTTTTTGGATGGAAAATAGAAGAGTTTCGAATAAACTTTTATGCAAAACACTTGGATATAAACTAATTTATAAAGACTATAAAATAGGATTAAAAAATTGCTATCTGAATAGTTAAAAAAAATAAATTAAAAACTTTTTATGAATATTCAAAATACAAATAAAAGATTAAAGATAATATTAAGCGTCGGAGATGAGTCAGGTATTGGACCCGAAATAATCTTAAAAGCACTTTGTTCTGATGAGATACCTGAAAAGATTGACTTTATATTAGTTGGATCAAAAAAAAATCTACAAAATACATATAAACATCTTAGATCCTTAGGATTAGCAAATCTTGCAAATCCTAAAAATTTGAAGATACATGATCTCGAAATTTCTTCATCAGATAATGACACTAAATCAAGTTACGGTAATTCAAGTTTCCAATATTTAACAAAGGCAATAGAAATTGTAAAACAATGCCCCAATTCAGCTCTTGTAACTGGACCAATTTGCAAGAAATCATGGTCTCTAGCCGGTCATAACTTCTCTGGTCAAACTGAAGTACTTGCAACATCTTGTGGAGTAAAAAAAGTTGGCATGTTATTTACAGCAAAATCACCAATTACAGGTTGGAGATTTAATACTTTATTAGCTACAACTCACATAGCCCTTTCTGAGGTACCCAATAAATTAACAACAGAATTAATTCACTCTAAATTGGATCTTTTCAAAGATTTTTGTAATACCTATACTAATAAACCTTTTTTAAAAGTAGCAGGATTAAACCCTCATGCCGGCGAAGAAGGCCTTTTAGGTCATGAAGAAAAAGATTGGCTTAATGATGCATTAATTACATGGAATGAGAAAAATAAAGGTATTGATTTATCAGGCCCTTTATCACCAGATAGCTGCTGGAATTCTTCTGTAAAAGCGTGGAATGACAAAAATGCTGAAAAGCATGATGGTATTCTTGCTATGTATCATGATCAAGGTTTAATACCAATGAAAGTGATAGCTCTTAATTACTCAGTCAATACCACAATCGGTTTACCTTTTATAAGAACATCTCCGGATCATGGAACGGGATTTGATATTGCTGGTAAAGGAATTGCTCAATCTCAAAGCTTGATTGAGGCTATTAAAGCTGCCGTAGAAATGACTAACAATTCAAGACTGCTTAACGCGCATTAAAACTTGACCAAATTCAACTGGTGTTCCATTTTCTACGAGAATCTCTACTATTTCAGCATTAAATTCAGATTCAATTTCATTCATTAACTTCATTGCTTCCAAAATACAAATAGTTTGACCGACCATAACATTATTACCAACTTCGACGAATGGCTCCTCACCAGGCGCTGCAGCCCTATAAAATGTCCCAACCATAGGAGAAGTAATTTCAGTTAGATCAGAACGTCCTGGAGGTGCCACTTGGGCTGTCTCGGTCTCATTAACAATGGGGATATTATCATTAATAGTTTTTTGATTAGCAATTGTTTGCTTATCAAATGAAGTATTAGAAACTAAATTATTAATAACTTGGTTCTGATCAAATACATTCCTTTTTATTTCGAGTTTAAAATCTTCTCCCTCTAGCGAGAACTCTTGAATATCACTTGTAGAGATTTTCTCTATTAAGCGATTTAAATCATCATGATCTAATTTCATAGCCATTAATTTTCACGTCCAAGATAACTGTCATTACGAGTATCAACTTTAATCATTTCTCCCACAGAAATAAATAAAGGAACCATAACTTGAGCACCTGTTTCTAGAATAGCTGGTTTAGTGCCCCCACTAGCAGTATCACCTTTAACCCCAGGATCGGTCTCTGTAACTTTCAAAGTAATAGATATTGGAAGCTCTACTTCTAAAACTTTACCATTATGAAAAATTACATTAACCTCCATCCCCTCTTTCAAATACTTTGCACCTTTTCCGATTTGTTCAGAGGTGAGTCTTGTCTCTTCAAAACTTGTCATATCCATAAAAACATAATCACCAGACTCCACATATGTATGCTGCAGGTTAGACTTCTCAAGGATAGCCTGCTGTACTGATTCTCCGGCTCGAAAAGTTTTTTCAACCACGTTGCCGCTTTGAACTGATTTTAATTTTGTTCGCACGAAAGCAGAACCCTTGCCAGGCTTGACATGTAGAAATTCTACAACGCGCCAAACTTGTCCATCCAATTCGATGGTCGTACCTGTGCGAAAATCGTTACTGGAAATCATTCCTGTATTACATCCTCAAGGATCATAAACCTGCAAGAGTGCTATGCAAAAATTCTTATCAAATCAGAACAAACTTTTCTTAATTCTATCGATTGTAATTTTACAGGTTTTTCTCTTAAAACCGATTCAAGTACTAGCGGATTTACCTACTGGAAATGCTGTAAAAGACCCTAGTGCAATCCTCAGAAACGCACTCCCTATCACGCAAGTTGAGTTACAAGAACTTCAACACAAATTGGAAGAAACTAGCGACCTTGTAAGAGGAGGAAGATGGCCCGCTCTTACGAAAACTGTTACAAAATGTCAATCTTTACTAAAAAAATACCAGAGTAAAATTATTCAAGAACTACCAAACGATAAAAAGAAAATTGCTGAAAAAACATTTTTAGAGCTCAAAGAAAATTTTGATAGTCTTCAAGATTTCTCTAAATCAAAAAATAAATACTCATTTATAGCGACCCGTAGAGATGCTTTAGATAAAATAGGTGGATTAGAAGAATATTTTCTACCAAATGAATTTCCATACTCTATTCCCCAGGAATTTGATAATTTACCAAGATTACTTGGCAGAGCAAAAGTCAATATAAAAACCTCCAAAGGAGATATGCAAGCTATTGTGGATGGATTTAACGCCCCACTTACAGCAGGAGCATTTATAGATTTATCTTCAAAAAATTTCTACAAAGATTTACCTATCAACAGAGCAGAAGAATTTTTTGTACTGCAAACAGGTGATCCAATTGGTGAAGATATTGGTTACATAGATCCTGAAACAAACGAAGAACGTCATGTTCCCTTAGAAATTAGAATTCCTGATGAAAAAGATACTTTTTATAATCAAACTTTTGAAGATTTAGGTCTTTATACAGAAACACCAACATTACCTTTCGCAACACTTGGAACTCTAGGATGGTCCCATTCAAATACCGAAGTTGATGATGGCTCATCGCAATTTTTCTTCTTTTTATATGAAGCAGAATTAAATCCAGCAGGTCGCAATTTAATTGACGGTAGGAACGCTGCCTTTGGTTACGTTGTAGATGGATTTGATGTATTAGAAGAGCTTACTAAAGATGACACAATAATTTCAATTGATGTTTTAGAAGGGATTGAAAACCTCAAATTAAATGCCTAAAGAAATATTAGAAGATATAGGGGAAAAAGAATTAATAAATAGGCTAGGAAAATTTATGCCTAAAAACCAAATTTCAGATGATTGCGCTTTAATTAAAACTAAAAATGAAAATTTACTTGTTAATACTGATTCTTTTGTAGAAAATGTTCATTTCAATGACATTACTATTTGTCCTGGAGACCTTGGGTGGAAAGCAGTTGTTAGCAACATCTCTGATTTATTATCCAGCGGAAGCAAGAAAACCATAGGTATTACAATAAGCTTAGTTTTACCCGCTAGAACTGAGTGGATTTGGGTTGAAGAATTATACAAAGGGATAAATAAAGCATTGAAAGAATATGGAGGGGTGATTCTAGGAGGAGATTGCTCAAAAGGGGATGAAAAAATCATTTCAATTACGGCCTTTGGAATTCAAGGTGAACTTGAATTACGAAGAAACGCGTGTAAACCCGGAGATATAATCTTAACTACAGGAATTCATGGTCTTAGCAAACTAGGATTTTTGATACAAAATAAAATTAATTTCGATAATGAATTTTCTCTTAATGAAAGATTAATCATTAAGTCGATTGAACATTTTTGTCGCCCTAGAATTTACCCAAATTTTCTAAATAATCTCCTCAAAACTCGCTCCAATAAAAAAATAAGGAGAATAGGATGTACTGATAGCAGTGATGGTTTATTTCAAGCCTTACAGGATTTAGCAATAGCTAGCAACTGTAAAGCAATCATAAATTATGAAAAAATACCTAAAGATAAGGATTGGCCTAACGGAGATAAATGGGATGAATATTATTTTTTTGGAGGTGAAGACTATGAATTAGTTTTCTCATTACCAAAAAAATGGGCAAAAAGTTTATCTAAACTTGATAAAGATATTAACGAAATTGGTTTTTTTACTGATGGAGAACCATCAATAGAATTTAAAGATGATAAAAAAAACAAATTATTTAATAACACACCTTTCAAACACTTTTAATTACTCCCAATTTTTAGCAACAATCTCTGCTAAATCTACAACTCTCTGACTATAACCCCACTCATTGTCGTACCATGCAAGGACCTTTACGAGGTTATCTCCAATACACATAGTAAGGTCACTATCTACTATTGATGATTCATTGGTACCTGCATAATCACTTGAAACTAGTGGTTCATCTCCATACTTAATAATGCCTTTCATTGAGCTTAAAGATGCTTCCTTGAGAGCATTATTTACTTCTTCAGTCGTGACAGATTTAGAAGATTCGAAAACAAAATCTACTGCTGAAACGTTAGGAGTTGGAACTCTCATTGCAATTCCCGTTAATTTGCCTTTCATTTCTGGGTATACCAGTGCTACGGCTTTTGCAGCGCCTGTAGAAGTAGGAACTATATTTGTAGCGGCGGCTCTAGCCCTTCTGAGATCTCTATGACTATTATCTAAAATTCTTTGATCCCCTGTATAACTATGAATTGTAGTCATCAAACCTTTGTTAATCCCAAAAGTTTTGTCTAAAACTTTAACTACTGGAGCTAAACAGTTCGTTGTACAACTAGCATTACTCAAAATATCAAAATCTTTGTGTTTATATGTATCAGCATTAACTCCTACTACATAAGTACCAACTCCATCGCCTTTACCTGGAGCAGTTAAGATAACTTTTTTTGCTCCTACCTCTAAGTGCTTACTTGCACCTACGTCTGTATTAAATACTCCAGTAGATTCAATAACCAAATCTACACCCCAGTCTTTCCAGGGGAGATTCAATGGGTTTCTGTCAGAGAAACATTTAATTGACTTGTTATTAATTACAAAAGTATCATCAGTATATTGAATATCAACTCCGCCAAGTTGACCTAGGACTGAGTCATACTTCAATAGATGAGCATTAGTCTTAGGATCTGAGGTAACGTTAATTCCAACAACTTCAATATTGGTGTAAGCCCCTCTACTAAGCCAACAACGCATAAAGTTTCGACCAATTCTGCCAAAGCCGTTAATTGCAACACGCAAAGTCATAACTAATAATTTCTAAATGATTAACCTAAGTTGCTGATCATACTGAATTTTGTGCAATAACGTAAGGTTTTTTTGATTTATTAAGCAAATAAGTCTAGTTTTGTATTAATTCAAGGAAAAAAAATTTTTTTTTTTAAGAAAAAATAGCAAAATTTTACCTACAAGTTATTTTGATTTAAGTAAATGATAAACATTGGATAAAGAATTACTATTGAAAAGTCATTTTCATTTTATTGGAATTGGAGGTATTGGGATGTCAGCATTAGCAATAGGTTTACTTAAAAAAGGTTGTTCAGTTTCAGGATCTGATTTAGTTAAAAATGATGAAACAAATAAATTAGAGAAATTAGGTGCAGTAATCTTTACTTCTCAAGTTCGACAAAATATTGAATTTGTTATTTCAAAATTTACCAACAAATTGATTAATTTTGTTGTAAGCACTGCGATCAAGCCAGAAAATGAAGAATTTTCGTACTGCAGAGAAAAAAATTTATCAATTAAACATCGTTCAGAAATACTCGCAATGCTAATGCGCACTTATACTACATTGGCGGTAGCAGGTAGCCATGGGAAAACATCAACCAGTACATTTCTCTCTACAATACTTGAGTTATGTACTCATAATTCTTCTTCAATAACTGGAGGAATAATTCCCATATACAACTCTAATTGTCATTTAGAAAATACAAAATACTTAGTAGCTGAAGTTGATGAATCTGATGGGACAATTAACAGATATAAATCTGATATTGGAATAATCAATAACATTGATTTTGATCATTGCGATCACTTTTCTAATTTAAATGAAGTAATATCTTCTTTTAAAAGTTTCGCTAAAAACTCTAAAAGATTATTACTTAATTTTGATTGTGAAACCTCAAGAAATAATTTTTATTCTAATTGCAAGTGGTCAAACACTACGGCTAAAAACGTAGCTTTCGCAGTAATTCCGACTGAAATTAATTCAAAGTATACAATTGGCAAATATTATGAAAATGGAAATTTTATTAGTAGTTTAAATATTCCAATTCCAGGATTACACAATCTATCTAATATCACCGCAGCGATAGCTGCTTCAAGAATGATAGGAGTAGATTTTTTAGCAATTAAAAAGAATATAAAATATCTGAAACTGCCAAAAAAAAGATTTGAATTCAAAGGCCAAATAAATGAAAGATATCTATATGATGATTATGCACATCACCCAAACGAAATAAAAGAGACAATTAAATTAGGAAGATTATTGATTCATCAAAAACATAATAATGAATGTCAAAAAAGTAGATTAATAGCTATATTTCAACCTCATAGATACTCTCGAGTAAAGCGATTTACTAAAGAATTTGCTGAAGCATTATCAAAAGCAGATCTGATTTATGTGACCAGTATTTATTCAGCAGGAGAAGAAAATAAAGAAAAAATAACTTCGAAAATTATCACTGATCTAATTTATAAAAAAAATAAAAATGTTTATTACATAAATAATTATGAAGAAATTACAAAAAATTTTCAGGAATTAACTCAAAAAGGAGATTTAATTTTGAATATGGGTGCTGGCGATTGTCATAATTTCTGGTCAATTTTAAATAAAAAACAATGAAAATAAATAAATAAAATTTATGAAAAAAAAGATGTTTTCTAAGAAGTTTAATTTAAGTAGTTATACAACTATTAAAGTAGGAGGAGTTGCTGAATATTTTGCTGAGCCACAAAGTATTGACGAATTTTCATATCTAATAGAATGGGCTAATTTAAACAACCAAAAATACCAAATAATTGGCGCAGGTTCAAATCTTTTAATAAATAACATTTTCATAAAAGGTTTAGTTGTATGTACAAAAAAAATGAAATCATTAACGATAGATCCATATTCAGGAATTGTTGAAGCAGAAGCAGGTGTGATGCTCCCAACATTATCTAGTTCTCTAGCTAAAAATGGATTACAAGGAGGTGAATGGGCTATCGGAATTCCAGGAACATTAGGAGGAGCAATTTATATGAATGCTGGCACTGGTAATTTATCGCTAGCAAAAAATCTTATTTCTGTAAAAGTTATAAATAATAAAACTCATGAAAAACTTGAAATTGAAAAAAAAGATATCAACTTTGAGTATAGATTTAGCTCTTTTCAAAGTAATAATTTAGCAATAATTAGTGCAAAACTACATTTTGAGCCTAATGGAAATCTCGAACAATTAATTCAAACAACCAAAAATAACCTTAAATTAAAAACAGAAACACAACCATATCATTTTCCAAGTTTTGGTAGTGTCTTCAAAAATCCTAAAAATCATTATGCTGCAAAATTAATTGATGATTTAGGTTTAAAGGGATTTAAAATTGGCGGTGCAGAAATTTCTAATATACATTCAAATTTTATAATTAACACTTCTTCAGCAAGTTCTAAAGATATTTATGAATTAATAACTGTAATTCAACAAAAAGTACTACAAAAAAAAGGAATTTATTTGCAACCGGAAGTAAGAATGGTTGGTTTTGACTATCCTGATTAAAGAAACTTTTATAAAATGGCGGGTTTTGGACTTCCTAATTTTGGACAACTTACAGAAGCTTTTAAAAAAGCTAAACAAATTCAACAAGATGCTCAAAAGTTACAAGATGAACTTGAAAATATGGAAATTGAAGGGAAAAGTGATGATGAAATGGTAAAAGTTTGGATAAGTGGTAACCAACTGCCTTTAAAGGTAGAGGTACAAGAAAATATTCTAAATTCGGATAAAGAAAAAATTGAACAGAATATTTTACAAGCCATTCAAAAAGCACATGAATTGTCTACTACAACTATGAAAGAAAGGATGAATGATTTGACTGGTGGATTAAATCTTAATCTTCCTGGTTTTGATAATAGTGACTCTTAGAAGACTCAATCATTTCTTTATAAAAAGAATATCTTTCGAAGGATTTATTTAGATTACAGCCCTCATCGTTTAAATGTAAGCAGTTACGAAATTTACACTTAGTTTCTTCATCAATAACCTGTTTATATATTTCTGAATAAAGGTATGGTAACAACCTAATATCAACCTCTAGAGGTTGCATATTAAAACCAGGAGTGTCCACAATGTAACTTTGATTTGATATGGAAAACAACTCAACATTTCGAGTAGTGTTTTTACCTCTCTTGATTTTATTGGAAACTGGAGCAGTATTATTTTGAAGACCTGGAATTATCATATTAAGCAAAGTAGTTTTGCCAACACCAGATGGACCCATAAAAATTGAACACTCTTTTTGCTTTAAATCAGCCTTTAAATTATTAAAGTAATGAGTTTTCTCTAAATTTAAAGTTATTGCTTGATAACCCCATTTTCTAAATTTATCAAGTAGTACAGATCTTCTTGTATCTGAAATTAAATCACATTTTGTCAACACCAATGATACTTCAGCTCCCATTGATTCAGCTGATATCAAAAACCTATTAACTTGAGATAAATTTAACTCTGGCTCTTCAACGGAAAAAGTAACATATATGTTAGAAATATTTGCAACAGAGGGTCTAACTAATAAATTTTTTCTTTCTTTTAGACTTGTTATTAATGCGCGCTTACTTTTTAAATCAATATTTTCAATTACTACTACGTCTCCAACATAAATTAACTGATCCTTAAAATTTATAGACTTTTTCACTTTACATAAAAATTTCTCCCTATTGCCTGAGCTTTCTTGATTTTTTAAATCAACTAAAAAAAATTGATTAAATTTTTTTGTAACTAAACCTAAATGTTTACTATTAATTTTCATTTAATATTTTTATTTTTATAAATTTTTCAGTTTTTTTGATTTGTTTAAACAAACATCCCATCTCTTTTAAATTGTTTAAAACCATCTCTTCTGGTTCACCTTTATCTAATTCAACTATAAGTTGTTCATTTTTGGATAACTTTTCCAAAGCCAATTTTATTTTTACAACATTTAAAGGACATGGGACAGATTTAAGATCCAAATGCTTTAAAGAAGTCATTAAGATTCTTTACCAAATAATTTACTAAAAAGTCCACTACTGGAACTAATATTTTTATCTGAATATTGAGAAGCTAAACCCTCTAAAAGCTTTCGTTCTTCGTCAGTTATACGAGTTGGCAATTTTACCTTTACTAAGACTTCATGATTTCCTCTAGCAACTGGGTTGCCAAGTCTAGGTACCCCTTTATTCTCAAGTGAAAGAGTTGTATTTGGCTGGGTACCACTTGGAATTTTTAGATTAACATTTCCATCAACTGTATTAATTTCAACAGTGTCCCCTAAAATAGCCTGTAAATAACTCACAGCTATTTCTGAGTAAATAGTCACACCATCTCTCTTGAGTTTTGAATCATTCTTAACCTTGATAAAAACATAAAGATCTCCAGGTGGGCCCCCTTTTAAACCAACATTTCCCTCTCCAGACACTCTTAATTTAGTACCTGTATCAACTCCTGCAGGAATATTAATTCTTAATTTTTTTCTGACTTGCTTTACTCCATTACCTCCGCAACTTACACATGGATCTGCAATTATCTGACCAGCTCCATTACATGAAGGACATTCAGCTACTTGTGTAAAATTACCAAAAGGTGTTCTAGTAGCTCTCCTTACTTGTCCACTTCCACCGCATGTTGAACAAGTTTTTGGTCCGGTTCCTGCTTTGGCACCTGTTCCCCTACAGACATCGCATGTCTCAAGATGTGGAATTTTAATTTCTCTTTGTTGGCCAAATATTGCATCTTTAAAGTCAACATTAAGATCATACCTTAGATCATCTCCTTGTTGAGGACCTCTTCTTTGAGATCTTCCTCCCTGTGGGTTTTGTCCCCCAAAGCCATTAAAAAAAGTTTCAAATATATCAGCAAAACCACCCATATCACCCATATCAGGCATTCCAGCTGCACCTCCAAGGCCCGCCTCTCCAAACTGATCATATCTGGCTCTAGTTTCAGGATCAGCCAATGCTTCATACGCCTTGCCAATTTCTTTAAATTTATCTTCGGCACCAGGTTCTTTATTAACATCAGGATGATATTGTCTTGCTAATTTTCTATAAGCCTTTTTTAAGGTATCCGCATCAGCATCTCTTGAAACTCCAAGTATTTGGTAAAAATCAGCCATTAAATAATGCTCAAATAAGAATTTGGAATTTATACATCTTCAGAAGTATTTTCCTCTGAATCAATATGTTCTTCAACTTTATCCTTTTCTTCTTCCTCTTGTGAATTTTGTTGTCCAGGTCCCATAGAAACTTTAACCAAAGCATGTCTTAAAATCTTACCTTCCAAATGATAGCCTCGCTGCAATTCTTCGATAATAAAATCTTCTTCAAACTCATTACTAGGTTCTCTTAATACAGCTTCGTGTAAGTTTGGATCAAATTGCTGACCAACCACTCTCATAGGAGCAACTCCCTGTTGTTTTAATACTTCTACCAATTGTTTATACAATCCCTGGTAACTTCTATGAAGAGCTTGAGCCTCATCACTTTCTGGTTTAAGTTGTTGTCTTGCTCTCTCAAAATTATCAACAATAGGTAGTATTGCAGTTAAAGTTTTTGAAACAAGCTGGATTTTTAAATCGTCCTGATCTCTAGATTGCCTTTTTCTAAAATTATCAAAATCTGCTGAAATTCTTACATATTGATTTTTTAATGTTTCATGCTCTTTTTCTAGTTGTTCTAATCTTGCATCATTATTGGAGATAGTATTTTTTAATTCTTCAGTGTTAATTTCTTCTGTTTTTTGAGGAGACAATTCATCAATTCCAATCTTAGGATCGGGAGCTGATGAACTATCTTCAGGCGAATTATCCTGATTAGAAGACTCATTGTCTTTATTATCAATATTATCTGATTGATTTTCAATCATTTTTCTAAAATTTAATAAAACTATTCTCCAATAAAGTGATGCACAAAACAAGTTGCGGAAGGCCGCACAAATTTTTACTCAGGTACAAATCTTAATGCTAGTCCGTTATTACAGTATCTTTTGCCAGTTGGAAGTGGACCATCATTAAAAACATGTCCTTGATGACCCCCGCATCTAGAACAATGATATTCAGTTCTAGGTACGATTAACTTGAAATCAACTTTTGTTTCAACTGATCCTTGAATTGAATCCCAAAAGCTAGGCCAACCTGTACCACTATCATATTTTTTATCTGATAGAAAAAGGGGCAAATCGCATCCTGCACAATGAAAAACCCCTTTTCTTTTCTCATTATTTAATTGGCTACTAAAAGCTCTTTCTGTTCCTTCTTCCCTTAAAATATAATAAGATTCTGGACTAAGTCTAGCCTGCCATTCATCTTTAGATAAATTCCACTCGTCTTTAGAACCAAGCGAAGATGCTAATGCTTGCATGGGTTTAAATATAATTTTTAAGATTGACATGGTAGGAATTAGAATAAAAGTTCTTCTTGATAGAAATTGATTCATATTTAAATCACTTAAAAAATAATGAATTTCATTCAGTCTAAGTCTATTAAAAATATTCATAAATTAAGTATCGCTCCAATGATGGATTGTACTGATAAACACTTCAGAATGATAATGAGAAAAATAAGTTCAGAAGCTCTATTGTATACGGAAATGATTGTGGCCCAGAGTTTAGTTTATACTAATAAAAAAGAAAATTTTCTAGATTTTAATAGTCAAGAACACCCATTATCAATTCAATTTGGTGGAGACGATCCTAAAATCCTCAAAGAAGCAGCCAAAATGGCCCAAGATTGGGGTTATGACGAAATAAACTTTAATGTTGGATGTCCTAGTCCAAGAGTCTGTTCTGGTAACTTTGGAGCTTCACTCATGAAAGACCCTGACAAAGTAGCAAAATGTATAGAATCCTTAAAAAATAACTGCAACTTACCGGTTACGATAAAACACAGAATCGGCGTTGACAATGAGGATAGTTTCGTCAACTTGAATAATTTCGTAAGAATTATCGCAAATGCAGGTGCAAACAGATTTACAGTTCACGCAAGGAAAGCCATATTAAAAGGTCTAAATCCAAAACAAAACAGATCTATACCTCCACTAAATTACGAATTAGTGAAAAAATTAAAACAATCAAATCCAGAATTATTAATAGAAATCAATGGGGGTTTAACAAATATCGACGAATCATTAGAAGCCTTAAAAGATTTTGATGGGGTCATGATTGGAAGGTCAGTATATAAACATCCCTTAAGATGGTCTGAAATTGATCAAAAGATTTATGGGATTAATACAAAACCAAAATCCGCTTCAGGTATTATATTCTCCTTAATTCCATACATAGAAGAGCATTTGAGTAATGGAGGGAAATCTTGGGATATTTGTAAACATCTTATAAATTTAGTTGAATCTATACCAAAAGCTAAAATTTGGAGAAATCAAATTTCAAGTAAATCTATAAAAAAAGAATTAGATATTGAATATTTGTTCAAATTAACTACAGCACTTGAAGAAATGGGTTGCTAATTTGTATCAGCTGAACCATTGCTCTCATTGGACATTCCTCTTTTTCTTCTGCTCCTACCACTTTCATAATCAGAATTTTCAGAAGAATTGCCATAACTTCTGTCTTCCCAACCTTCTGCTCCTGAAGATTTATTAGTGTAAGAGCTATTAGATTCAGAATTACCACCACCGTAGCCACCGCCGTAGCCACCTCCACTATTACCGCCGCCGTAGCCACCTCCACTATTACCACCACCATAGCCACCGCCGTAGCCACCTCCACTATTACCACCGCCGTAGCCGCCGCCGTAGCCGCCGCCACTATTACCACCGCCGTAGCCACCGCCACTATTACCGCCGCCGTAGCCGCTTCTTCCTCCCCTACGAGATCCGCCAGAACCTCTTGGCTCAGCTTTATTAATTCTTAGTGGCCTTCCCATAAGTTCCGTGCCTTGCAAACCATCAATAGCAGTTGACTCAATCGCTTCATCTGCCATTTCAATAAATGCGAATCCTCTTTTCCTACCAGTATCTCTCTCTAAGGGAAGAGAACAATTTAGAACCTCACCGTATGGGGAAAATAATCGTATAACATCTTCACGCTCTGCGCGGAACGGCAAATTGCCAACAAAAATACTCACTTTAAACTCAACAAAGAAAAATTACTTTATAACAAAACTACGAATAGTAGTCCTATAACGTTGCTTCACTATTCTACTTCAAAGCATACCCTTGTTGTAGAAAAATAATAGAGAATCAAAGTAACAATTTTTTTTGCCAATTATTTACCTCATTTTCTACCTGAACAAAACCTGTACCACCTTCGCTATTTCTTGATTTAACGACATTAAGAGGTTTAAGATCTACAAAAACATCCTCGTCAAATTCGGGATGAAATTTTTTAAATTCATCAATTTTGAGATTTTTAAATAATATTTTTCTCTCTAGACAATATTTAACTATTTCACCAACAATTTGATAAGCGGTCCTAAAAGGAACATTTTTACCAACTAAGTAATCTGCCAAATCAGTAGCATTAGAAAAGTCATTTTCTACAGAATCAGATAAATTTTTAATATTAAATTCAATGCCTTCATTGATTAGAATAGTCATTGCTTTAATACAAGAAGATATTGTTTCTGCAGTATCAAATACTGGCTCTTTATCCTCTTGAAAATCCTTATTGTATGAAAGTGGCAACCCTTTAACCATAGTTAACAATGCCTGAAGATTCCCATAAACTCTTCCCGTCTTACCTCTAATCAATTCTGGAACGTCAGGATTTTTTTTCTGCGGCATTAAGCTACTTCCTGTAGCACATTTATCTGTTAATTTTGCAAAAGAAAATTCATCAGTTACCCATAAAATTATTTCCTCTGAAATTTTACTTAAATGAGACATTAACAAAGCAGATGCAGAAACAAACTCTATACAAAAATCTCTATCGCTTACTGCATCAATACTGTTTTTATAAATCTTTTCAAAGCCCAATTCTGCAGCTGTAAAGTGCCTATCTATTTTTATTTTTGTACCAGCTAACGCTGCAGCTCCTAAAGGAGAAATATTTACTCTTGAGCGAACTTCTTTAAACCTTTCACGATCTCTTTGTAGCATTTCTATGTAAGCTAATAAATGATGAGCCAGAGATAATGGTTGAGCTCTTTGCATATGGGTATATCCAGGAATTAAGGTATAAATGTTAGATTTTGCAAGGTTTAAAAAAGATTTTTGCAAATCTGTTATTAAAATTTCGATATTGTCAATCTCTTTTCTTAGCCACAATCTTATATCTGTACCAACTTGATCATTTCTACTTCTCCCTGTATGTAATTTTTTTCCAGATTCACCTATTAAACTTATCAGTTTTTCTTCTATACAATAGTGAATATCTTCAGAGGGTGGACTAGGAGAAAATTTACCCTCCAAATACTCAACTTTTATTGACTCTAGACCATTAATAATTTGCAATGCTTCAGAAGAAGTTAATACTTCAGTTTTGCCAAGCATTTTCGCATGAGCAATAGAGCATTCCAAATCTTCTAATATAAGCTTTCTATCAAAACCAATTGAGGCATTAAACTTTTCAATAAAAGGGTTAAGTGCATTATCAAACCTTTGACTCCAAACTTTAGCCATATCAATTTGTAAATTTAAGTATCTCTAATAAAGCATTTTTTTATATAAGTGACAAAAAATATCTATTTCAATTGAAAAATAACCATAGATGCATCATCTTCTAGATGTCTATTTAAGCCCGTAAAATCATCTAACTTTTTAAAAATTTTATTTAAAATTTCTTGGGATGTAAAAGATTGCTTGCATAATTTTGTGAGGGTTTTGATCAACCTTTCCTCATCAAATCTTTGCCCTAAAGTGTTAGAAGTATCAATTACTCCATCTGTGTAATAAAGAACTAAATCATTTT
This sequence comes from uncultured Prochlorococcus sp., assembly GCA_902558895.1. GTDB lineage: Bacteria > Cyanobacteriota > Cyanobacteriia > PCC-6307 > Cyanobiaceae > Prochlorococcus_A. The sequence goes on along the minus strand of CACEFS010000009.1, from coordinate 564 downwards.
TATTAAGCTTTATTTCACCACAATGATATTGAGCATCTTTTTGTAGTCCAAGCACAAATCCTTCTGCATCTAATTTAATAATTTTCTGATCTGAACTTTTCCAAAGAAGAGGGGGATTATGCGCTGCATTAGCGAATCTCAATTTTTTAGTTCTTGGGTCATAATCTGAATAAAATAATGTCACAAATCTATGCGATTGATTTAAATCATTTATTGCTAGTTGATTCAAATCATGCAAAATTCTATCTGGAGGTAGTCCTGTCAGAACCTCAGCACGCAGCATTCCTCTTAACATCGTCATTAAAAGACCTGCAGGAATCCCTTTACCCATGACATCACCTATTACAAAGGCCCATCTTGATTTTTCTTTTCTTTTTTCAGAAATATTAGCCTTTAAGCACATAAAATCATAATAATCCCCTCCGAGCTGAAGAGCTGGTCTACAATGTGCAGCTAGATCTATGCCATGGATAATTGGACAATAATCTGGGAGTAATTGAGATTGAATTTCAGCACCAGTGGAGATTTCTCTATCTACGTTTTCATGCTTTTTCTTTGTTTTTA
>CACEFS010000008.1 GCA_902558895.1 uncultured Prochlorococcus sp. | reverse complement strand
CAGTTAGTTCCATTCTATTATTAGTAGTATTTTGCTCGAAACCACCTATTTCTAATTCACTTTTGTCTTCAAAAATTATTAGACCACCCCAACCACCTGGACCTGGATTACCACTGCAGGCTCCATCAGTTGCAGCTTCAATTGCAATACTATCAATATTCATAATTTTTGAAGCCGATATAAAGTCTATCGGCTTGAAAAAATATTCTCTTATTTTAGTGTAACTTTACCGCCAGCTTCTTCAATCTCTTTCTTTAAAGATTCAGCATCTGCTTTGGCAATTCCTTCCTTTACTGTTTTTGGTGCAGATTCAACAAGTGCTTTTGCATCGCCAAGACCAAGACCAGTTGCATTTCTTACAACCTTAAGTACTTTGATTTTTGCTGCTGCATCAAAGCCTTCGAGAACTACATCAAATTCAGTTTTTTCTTCAGCAGCGCCACCATCTGCTTCACCGCCAGATGCTCCTGGAGCTGCCATTACTACACCTGCAGAAGCTGCAGCGGATACACCAAAAGCCTCTTCAATTTGCTTTACCAGCTCGGATGCTTCTAAAAGTGATAGAGATTTTAATGATTCAAGAATTTCTTCAGTTTTTGCGGACATTTTCTTAAAAGTTAATTAGGTTTTTAATTTAGGATTCTGATTTTTCAGAATGTTGTTTAAGTGATCTAGCAAGTCCAGAAGGTACTTCATTAATAGAGATCGCAATTTTTGTTGCAACGCCATTAAGAGCGCCAGCAATTTTTGCCATCAATACTTCTTTAGATGGAAGACTTGCAATTTCTTTTATTTCAGAATCGCTTAGAAGTCTGCCTTCAAATAAAGCTCCTTTGGTTTCGGATTTTTTGGTGTCTTTTTGAAAAGATTGGATAGCTTTTACAGCACCACCAACATCTTCTTTGATTAAGACAAAAGCATTTGTTCCAGTCAGTAAAGATTCAAGATCATTCCAATTACTATCTCCATCAATAGCTTTACGCATTAATGAATTTTTAGTAACTTTGCAAATGCCGTTAGTTGTTTGCAATCTAGATCGCAAATCTGACATCTCTTTGATAGTTAAACCTTTATAGTCAAGAACTACAGCCATTTCCGAATCGTTTAATAGAGATTTAATCTCAGTAACGATTTGTTGCTTATTCTCTAGTGTTCGGCCCATTGATGTTTTTTGGATCGTAATTTAGGGAGAGCAGGAAATGCGGCAAAGTCCTTTTAAAGAGGCCGCTTTTATTAGATCCAAAAAGAAATAATTTAAGACGAGTCCTCGGTAGGAATTAAAAATTTAGGATAACTAAATCAACCTACTTTCTTTGGCCGTATTATTGCAATTTAAATTATACTACAAAGCGTTAACCTTCAGGTTGGTAATCTTGTACAGCATTTATATCTACTTGAACTGAAGGCCCCATTGTTGAAGTTACATAAAAAGTTTTCCAATACTTTCCCTTAGCTCCACTTGGTTTATTTTTATCAATTGATTCTTGTAAGGTTTTTAAGTTGTCAAATAGAGCCTCTTTTGTAAAACTTGCTTTTCCAAAGCGGACATGAACGATTCCAGCCTTATCTGCTCTAAATTCGAGCTTACCAGCTTTAAATTCTTTTATTGCATTGGCAATGTCATTAGTTACTGTCCCAGCTTTAGGATTAGGCATTAAACCTCTAGGTCCTAAAACTCTCCCTAATTTTGCAACCTTTGGCATCATATCTGGAGTTGCAATAAGTAGATCAAACTCCATATTTCCTTTATTGATGCTTTCCACAAGATCTTCTTCGCCAAATAAATCTGCACCTGCAGCCTTAGCTTTTGATACATTCTCACCGCTTGTAATTACTGCAATTTTGATGCTTTGGCCAGTACCATGTGGCAATGCAACAGTGGTCCTTAATTGTTGATCAGTATATTTTGGATCAATACCTAAACGTATATGTGCTTCAATAGTTTCATCAAATTTTGCATTAGCATTTTCCTTGATAATACTAAGAGCTTCAATTGGTGGGTAAATGCGATCTTCTATCTTTGTTGATAGAGCCGCCATTCTTTTGGATAGTTTTTTCATAATAATATTGGGTGCAAACGGTTATTAATTAACCTCCCCTAAATAGAGAGAAATTTTGTATTGAACTCAATCAGTGATAGAGACGCCCATATTACGGGCAGTACCCTCAATTACTTTCATTGCTGATTCAACACTAGAACAGTTTAGATCAGGAAGCTTAGTTTTGGCTATTTCTTCTAATTGAGCTTTACTTATATTCCCAACAGAGCCTTTTGCAGATTCACCCGATCCTTTCTCTATACCAGCTGCTTTTGTTATTAAGACGGAAGCAGGAGGTGTTTTTGTGATAAAAGTAAAGCTTCTATCTTCAAAAACAGAAATCTCGACTGGAATTACAAAACCTGCTTTATCTTGTGTCCTTGCGTTGTATTCTTTGCAAAATGCCATGATATTGACACCATGTTGTCCTAAAGCTGGTCCTACAGGAGGAGCAGGATTTGCTTTGCCTGCTTGCAGAGCAAGCTTGATAACTGCAACAATTTTTTTTGCCATTAGATTTGAGAATTTAAGCTGAAGTAGAAAATCATAATTTTACTCGATAAACAAGAACAATTAGAAATTAATTTTGTTTATTGATTTGGGAGAATTCTAATTCTACAGGAGTCTCGCGCCCAAATATTGAAAGTAATGCTTTTAATTTATTTCTTTCTCCGGAAACTTCTATAACTTCTCCCTGGAAATCCTTGAATGGACCACTAGTTACAATGATTCTATCTTTTTCTTCAATATCTAATTTGATTACAGCTTTTTTCTCTGATGCGCGCTTAAAGATTCTATTAACTTCTTGTCTTGATAATGGTCGAGGTTTGATATGACCTCTAGATCTTCCGCTGCCTCTACCGTCTTCAGCACCGACAAAGTTAATTACATTTGGAGTACTTTTGACAGCCATCATTGTATCTTCATCCAAAATCATTCTTACGAGGACATAACCTGGGAAAACTTTTTCTTCAGTAGTTTGTCTACTTCCATCTTTTTTTAATTTAATTCCTGGAGTTTGGGGAATTTCAATTTCAACGATTCTATTATTAACACCTAAAGTTACTGATCTCTGCTCAAGGGTCGCTTTTACTTTTTTTTCACAGCTTGATGCTACTTGAACGGCATACCATCTTGCGATACTTGTATTTGCTTTTGAAGAAGCAAGGCTTGTGGTTAATTCATTACTCATTTTTCTGGAAGCTTAGTTAAGGTCTTTACTAATGGATATTCGGAGGTTAATTCAACCAAAAATTTGCGAGGCTGCCCATCCATAGAATCTGCTAACAGAAGCAATGGCTGCAGCAGAAAACGATACCATAATTATAACTGCTACTGATTCGCTAAAAAGTTGTTGTTTGTTAGGCCACACGACAAGTTTAAGCTCTTCGTAGGTAGATCTAAAAAAATTATCCTTTTTTTTAGGCTCTTCAACTTCAGGAGAATCCTTTTTAAGAGGTTCTTTATTAGTAGTAGGACTTGTCACAAATTTTTTTTTAAAATTAAGCTTTACGCTTTAATTTTTATTTTAGCTTATTGATTTACTCCTCAGCTAGATTTGAAAACGATCTCATCTTTTTTTGTAGGGTTAAGTTTAATTGTTATATTTTTTTTGTTTTTGAAGTTATCCTCTAAAAGTTTTGCAGCCAAGGGATTTTCTATTTGTCTTCTAAGTTCCCTGCTAAGTGGCCTAGCACCATATTCAGGTTCGTAAGAATCGTTTGCAATTTTATTAATAACTTTTTTGTCTATAGCGATATTTATTTTCTGTTCAAGTAGCAGGTTTTTTAAATCTTCTGTTTGTAAAATTATTATTTTTTGAAGTTCATCAATAGATAATGGATTAAACTTTACTACTTCGTCAATTCTATTTAAAAATTCAGGTCTAAAAATTGAAGACAATGTATTGCTAATTGAATCATCTAAGATTTGTTGGTCTTTTTCTAACTTTCCCTCTATTTTAGAAATCTTTTGTGAATACTCCAGTATAGATTTACCAGCTAGGTTGCTTGTCATAATGATTACGGTATTTTTGAAGTCTACAGTCCTTCCTTGAGAGTCCGTTAATCTTCCTTCATCTAGGACTTGTAAAAGGATATTAAAAACTTCTGAATGTGCTTTTTCTATCTCATCAAGAAGTATTACTGAATAGGGTTTACGTCTTACAGCTTCAGTTAATTGACCACCCTCTTCATAACCAACATAACCTGGAGGAGCTCCCAAAAGTCTTGCTACGGCATTTTTCTCCATATATTCACTCATGTCTAATCTTAAAAGTGCATCTTCTTCATCAAATAAAGCTGTTGCAAGAGATTTTGCTAATTCTGTTTTGCCAACACCTGTAGGACCCATAAATAAAAAAGATCCGACAGGTCTTTTGGGACTTTTCATGCCAACGCGAGCTCTTCTAATTGCAGCAGAAACAGCTTCTATAGCTTTTTCTTGTCCAATAACTTTTTCACTTAGTTCTGTTTCTAGATTGACTAATTTCTTACGTTCATTTGAAACTACTTTAGATATTGGAATACCTGTAATTTTTGAGACAACATCAGCAATATCATCAGGTTCAACTTGATATTTAAAAGGGAAATTTCTATTTTTCTTTATTTTATTAAAGTTCTCTTCAACTTTTTGTATTTTATCCTCTATTTCATTTAACTCTTCTTCAAGCTTTTCAAAATAATCCAGATCATTTTCAATTTCGCGATTTGATTTATCTTTAATTTGTTTGGTTAGTTTATCTTCTTCTTTCATTAAAATAGATAATTGCTCCATTTCTTCCCGCAAATTGTTCCAATTTTCCAAAAGGACCTTCAATTTTGCCTCTGATTGTTGCCTCATATTCAACAGTTTTTCTTGAGCTTCGATATTTTCTCCTTGCAAATTATTCAGTTTTTCATTAATAGTATGAAGTTTGTTTTCTTGTTGGATGATTATTTGAGGCTTTTTATTAGAGTCGATTTTTAACTCTGCAGCTGCTTCATCAATTAAATCTATTGCTTTATCAGGAAGACATTTATCGCTGATGTATCTGTCTGCCAATTTTGCAGAATAGTTTACAGCTTCTTTAGAAATTTTTATGCCATGATGTGATTCATATTTCTTTTTGATTCCTTGCAGTATTTTTGCGCTTAATTCTACTGAAGGTTCATTAACAGCTATCTTTTGAAAGCAATTATTTAATGCCTGATCTTTTTCAATAGTTTCACGAAATTTCTCAGGTGTTGTTGTACCGATACATCTAAGTTCTCCTTCAGCCAGTAAAGGTTTTAAGATATTACTAATGTCGGTAGAAGATCTGTCAGAACTTAATATTGAATGAATTTCATCAATAAATAGAATCATTCCTTGGCTTGGATTGTTTAGTTCCTGGATTATTAAGCTTAGCCTTTCTTCTAGTTGACCTCTAAATTTTGTCCCAGAAACTAAAGCACCTAAGTCAAGCGAAATAATTTTAAAGTCTTTTAAAGAATCAGGAACTTTTTTGTCTACAATTAATTGAGCAAGTAATTTTGCAATTGAGGTTTTACCAACTCCAGGATTGCCAATAAGTATAGGATTATTTTTGTTTCTTCTGCAGAGTACCCTCATTACATTATTGATCTCATTTTCTCTCCCTAAAACGGGATCCAGTAAGCCTTTATTAGCGGATTCTGTTAAATCTTTTCCATAAATTGAAAGAGCATTTTCATCTTCCCCAACTTGTTGTTGGGTCTCAATTTGAAGTTTAGTTTTGGGTAATGGAACAATAGCTTCTTTAAATTTTTCTTCTTTAGTTAAAGTCTCTTTATTTGATTCAAATTTAGATCGATTATTTCTTTCAAGTACATTCTCATAATTTAAAGAATCTTTTGTTTGGTTAATATTTGGGAAAAACTTTAATTCCTCTTCTAATTTTTCCATCGAAAGGTTGCCTTCTTCAAAAACATAATTCCCAATTCTTAAATCTCTTCCAAGAGCAATTAGTAAATGAGGGATTTCTATGAGTCTCGAACCCCATTGAATTTTAATCTGATTCGCATTATCTAATAAAATTTCTAAATCTTCTCCGATAGTAAAAATATCTGACTCATTTGTTGGTGTCTCTTCTAAAAAATCTTCTGTTATATCTAAAACTATATCTTGGTCAATTGATAATTTTTCAATGAAAGCAAAGAATTCACTTGATGAGAACAATGTATGAATTATGTGTTCAATATTAAATTCGCTATGATCCCATTTTTTTGCGGTTTCTTCACCTAATAAAAGAAGGTTCCAACTGATATCGCTAAATAGTTCAGGACTGGATGTAAGTGTTTCTCTCATAAACTATAAAAACTATAGTTGATTATTAATTAATATTCTAAATAGTATCTGCATTAATAATCATCTAATAATTTTTAAATTGTAAGATGAATTTTAAAAATATGTTTATAAGAGGGGTTGCTGGGACTTTGAAATTAATAAAAGCTTTACTAATATTTAAGTTGTTGTGAAATCAAAAAATTATAATTCTTTAACATATATATTTCAGATATTAGCCAAATAGTTCAGCTATTAATAGGATTTAAATAGTAATAATTAAATTGTGAAAGAAACTATTGATTTTCTTATTGATACTATTGAAGCAAGGCAAGTCCTTGATTCAAGAGGTAATCCAACTGTAGAGGCAGAAGTATTTTTGGAATGTGGTGCAAGTGGTAGAGCAATTGTTCCCAGCGGAGCTAGCACTGGTGCTCATGAGGCACATGAATTAAGGGATGGTGGTTCAAAATATATGGGGAAGGGTGTTTTAAATGCTGTTAATAAAATTCATGAAACAATATCCCCGGCTTTATGTGGTTTGTCAGCTTTAGATCAAACTGCAGTAGATAAATTAATGATTGATATTGATGGAACTCCTAATAAATCTAACCTTGGAGCAAATTCAATCCTTGCAGTAAGTCTTGCAACTGCCAGAGCATCAGCAAATGCTTTAGACGTTCCACTATATAGGTATCTTGGAGATCCATTATCCAATCTCCTTCCAGTCCCATTAATGAATGTCATAAATGGTGGTGCTCATGCACCAAATAGTCTTGATTTTCAGGAATTTATGCTTGTCCCACATGGAGTTAATAATTTCAGTGAATCATTAAGAATGGGTACTGAAATTTTTCACTCATTAAAATCATTACTTGATCAAAAAGGTCTATCTACTGCTGTAGGCGATGAGGGCGGATTTGCACCTAATTTATCATCAAGCGAAGAAGCAGGGGACTTATTATTAGAAGCAATTCAAAAAGCAGGATTTAAGCCTGGTGAGCAGGTATCTTTAGCTTTAGATGTAGCTAGTACTGAATTTTATAGTGATGGTATTTATAAATATGAAGGTAAAAGTTTAAATAGTTCTGAAATGATTTCATATCTTTCAAGATTAGTTTCTAATTATCCAATAGTTTCAATAGAGGACGGTTTAGCTGAGGATGATTGGGAGGGTTGGTCAGAATTAAACAAAGAATTAGGAAATAAAGTTCAGCTTGTAGGTGATGATTTGTTCGTTACTAATACAGAAAGATTAAAGAAAGGGATTATGGAAAAATCTGCCAATTCAATCCTAATAAAGGTAAATCAAATTGGAACATTAACTGAAACTTTGGAAGCTATTGAGTTAGCTAAAATGTCAGGTTTCACAAGTGTTATTAGTCATAGAAGTGGTGAGACTGAAGATACAACAATAGCAGATTTATCTGTTGCCACAAGATCGGGTCAGATCAAGACAGGTTCTTTGAGCAGAAGTGAAAGGATTGCAAAATACAATAGGCTTTTAAAAATTGAGGACGAATTGGGAAATCAAGCAAGATTCGCTGGATCTTTAGGTTTAGGTCCTAAAAATATATAGTTTTTTAGCGCTTAAGTTTTTCTAAACGTGAGCCTTTTCTCATACTTAATTGGCAATTTATCCAATCAATACTTATTGGTAGTGCGAATAAAAGTGGCAATAATGCAAAATTATTTTGTTTATTTGTTACGAGTAAAGCAGATGCAATTGATAGGCTTCCTATAAGAATCGAATGGCCTAAAGTTTTTTGAGCGGTAAACATCTTTTTGAATTGCCTATCAGATTCTCCCATTCTTATCTGCAATTGTAAATCGCCCTGCTCTAATCTTTCTAAACTTTCATCTATTCTTTTGGGAATGCCAACAGCTTTCGATCCTAGTTCACCTACTTGCCTTCCAAATTGGTTAATTAAATCGTTGGGAGTTTGATTATTTGAAGTCATAAGTTCTATTAAATGAGGCTTGGTAACTGATACAAGGTTAAACCCTGGATCAAGCATTCTACCAACTCCTTCAAAAGTTGATAAAGCTCTCATCACAAAGATTAAATCTACTGGTAGTTGAAATGGTGTTTCATAAACAAGTTCGTATAAATCTCCTGATAATTTTTCAATTATATTTTGACTAAATGGAGGAGTTAACGCTTCTTTAAGCATCAATCTGACTAATCTTCTGACTGGTCCTACATCAATATCTTTTGAAATTAGCCCAGCTTGTTGTAATTGACTGACAAGTGATGAAGCGTCTCTTAAAGCAGCGGCCTTAACCATCCCGCCTAATCTTGTTTGAAGATTATTTGAGATATTGCCCATCATTCCAAAATCATAAAAAATCAATTTACCTTCATTTGAAACTGCTAGATTCCCTGGATGAGGGTCTGCATGAAAAAAACCGAAATTTACTAGTTGTTTTAAATAACTGATGGCCCCTATTTCTGAAATTTTAGGTAAATCAATTTCTTGTGATTTTAATTTTTCTAAATCGCTTATTTTTGTTCCTTCTAGATAACTTAAACAAAGCACTTTTTCACTGCTCATATCCCAAACTACTTCAGGAACTTCAACATTTTCATCATCAAGAAATTGCTGTCTAAATCTTGCTGCATATTGAGCTTCAGAATTAAAATCAAGCTCCTTCATGAGAACTTTCCTACACTCTTTAGCAATCTCAACCCAGTTTCTACCTCGACTCCAATTCTTATTTTTCTGCAATAATCCTGCTATTTGCTGCATTATGCCCAAATCTATGATAAACAATTCTTTTAAGTTAGGTCTTTGAACTTTAAATACTACTTTCTTACCATCTTTTAAAGTCGCCCTATGGACCTGAGCTAGTGATGCTGATCCAACCGGATCACTTATTATTTGATCTATTTCATTAAACTTATATCCTAGTTCTTCTTTTATAGTTTCTTCAACTTGCGCAAATGAAAAATTCGGAACTTGATCCTGCAATTTAGACAATTCTTTTATCCAGGTATTAGGAATTAAATCAGGTCTTGCTGATAATAATTGCCCAATTTTAATAAATGCTGCTCCAAGCTTTATTAATTGATTAGTAAACCACCTAGCTCGTTTAATTTGGACCATACTTTTTTCATTGTTCGTAGTTTGGAAAATTGTAAATCTAATATTATCTATCCATAAATTTATTAAAAGCGAAATCAGAGTTATCCAAATAATAAAGGCCCGCTTCAATTTTTTTAAACGATAATGAAGTATGTGATAACTCATTTAATTTGATTATTTGTAGTTTTATTAAAGAGATCAATTTGCTTATTGATACCTTCAATTTCATTTAAAGCTTTTTTTATTTTGGAATCTTGATAGGTATTTGTAGACTCATTTTCTTGAATTTTTTCGGCTTTTTCCAGTCTTGATGCTTCTTCGATTATGGATTCTTTTAAACTATCAAATTCTTTTTTGAGAATTCCAGGAGCATCCTGAGCAATATTTGTTGCTTCTTCAATTTTTTCAACCAATATTTCGTTAAATTTTTCGGTTACTTTCTTAATGGCAGCTTTTAAAAGGTAATCAGAGTTGGTCATGAAAAATATAATGTTTCAATGGCAATTGATATTTCGATATGATTTAATAATAGATCAATACAGAACATTTCACGTAAATGATCATTTTGATAATTAATTTTTTATGTTTTTCCTATGTAAGTTTGTTTCTATATTAAGCTTTTTTCTATTTTTTCTTTTACCTTATATCTATATAAAGGTTCAGGTATTTACTTTAAAAATATCTTCTAACCAAGAACTCATCTAATTAACTACAAAAAAAGGAGTTTTTTAAAATTGGAAATCATTGAGTCAGATGTAGTTATTATCGGAGGAGGCCCGGCTGGATGTACTTGCGCACTTTATACATCTCGTTCAAATTTAAAGACAGTAATTTTAGATAAAAATCCATCTGTTGGCGCTTTAGCAATAACTCATCAAATAGCTAATTATCCAGGTGTTCCGGTTGATATAAGTGGAGAGAAATTACTTACTCTAATGAGAGAACAGGCCGTACAATACGGTACAGATTATAGAAGAGCACAAGTGTTTGGAATAGACGCTAGTGGAGAATGGAAAATGGTTTATACGCCTGAGGGTACTTTCAAAGCTAAAGCACTTGTACTTGCCAGTGGAGCCATGGGTAGGCCTGCATCATTTAAGGGAGAAGCGGATTTTCTTGGCAAAGGAGTAAGTTATTGTGCTACATGTGATGGGGCTTTTTATAAAAATAGAGAAGTTGCCGTTGTTGGAGTGAACAAGGAGGCAATTGAAGAGGCAACTGTTCTAACTAAATTTGCATCAACTGTTCATTGGATTACATCAAGTGATCCTAAATCAGATAATGAAGAAGCAATGGAATTGATGGATAATTCAAATATAAAACATTGGAGTAGAACAAGATTATTAGAAATATTGGGCGATGATATGGGTGTGAATGGAGTTGTTGTAAAAAATAAACAAGAAGAAAATCCTATCAATTTAAATTTAGATGGAGTTTTTGTCTACATGAGTGGTTCAAAGCCGATTACTGATTTTTTAGGTGATCAAATTGCTTTAAAAGAAGACGGAGGAGTTATTGTTGATGACTTTATGTCTACAAACTCAGATGGAGTATGGGCTATTGGAGATATAAGAAATACACCATTTAAGCAAGCCGTAGTTGCGGCTTCTGATGGATGTATTGCTGCGATGTCAATTGATAGATACTTAAATAGTCGAAAAAATATAAGAGTAGATTGGATTCATTCTTAAAATATTTCTTCTTTAATTTAAAGGGGTGTTGCTTCAGAAATATAAGCGACTCCTCCATAGTAGCTTAAGTCGTCCCTAATGTTATCTCTCATTTTATCTATTAATTCTTGCTCACAAAAAACAATTACATGAGCATTTGCTCCTAGTCCTGTAAATTCCATATCTTCAGTAACAACTCTTTCTGGCCCTCTGCCAGTGGCGTGTTTCATAACTGTATATCCAGGAACATTAGCTTTTTCTAAGGTTTTAATTATTGCATCCAGTTCTCTTTCACTAAATATCAAGTCTAATCTTTTCATTTTAATAAGGGGGACAATGGGATAATTGTATTTACTAAACTCATATATATTGGAATGCCAAGAACTATATTGAATGGGAAAGTTAGACCTAGTGTAGTTGAAATATAATAACTAGATTTAGCTTCTGGAACTGTCATCCTCATCGCTGCTGGTACTGCTAAATAAGATGCGCTAGCACATAAAACCACAAATAAAAGTGCGTTGCCAGGTCCTAAAGATAAAAATCTTGCAACGAAAACACCAATAAATGCGTTAAACAAAGGCATAAAAATGGCAAATCCAATCAAGAATGAACCCGCATTCTTCAGTCTCGGTAATCTTTGAGCAGCAACTATTCCCATATCTAGCAAGAAGAAGCATTCTGCTCCATAGAATAATTGTCCAGTAAAAGGCTCCATTTTAGCAATCCCTGAGGGATTACTGGAAGCAGTGAGAAATCCTACAACTAAGCTTGAGAGCAATAAATAAACTGATCCATTCAAAAGTGATTCGTGTAATATTGCGCTTAAATGCATTTTTCTTGATTTTGGTCTATTTTTGGGAGCTGCAAATTTTACAAGTAATAATCCAACAATTATTGCAGGAGATTCCATTAAAGCTAAGGCGCCAACCATAAATCCATCAAAAGCTATTTTTTGACTTTCCAAAAAACTTTCTGCAGAAATAAATGTAACAGCACTAATTGAACCGTATGCGGCTGCTATTGCGGCTGAATTAAAGACATCAAATTTAAATCTTAAAATTAAAAATCCAATCAGGGGGATTACTAATGACATTAGTATTGCAGCGCTTAAAGTAGGCAATACTTGATCTGTAAAACCACTTTTCTGTATCTCTATACCTCCTTTAAACCCAATAGCGAGTAGCAGATATAAGGAGAAGAGTTTAGGTAATGGAGCTGGTATTTCTAAATCAGATTTAAAGAGTACTGATATTGCTCCAATCAAAAAGAAAAGAACTGGCGGGGCTAATACATTTTGCAGTATTGGATTTATTTCCATAAATTATTAGCCTATTTCATTTAACGCGGTTTCTAAAGCTTCTTTTCTAGTTTCAATAATGCCTTCAACTCCAAACTTAGCTAATCTATCTTTTACTTTTTCATTTGCCCCAGCAACAAATGCTTTTCTGGAATTATTTTTTGCTTCCTGCATCATGTCCTCTATCGCGAGAGTCGCTGTCACTCCAAGTCTTGGTACATCAGTGATATCTAATATCAAAACCTTGTAGTTTCTAACTAACATCATTCTCTCAGATATACCTTTAGCTGCTCCAAAACTAAGTGGTCCTTTAAGTCTAAATAACATTACTTCTCCTGAACATCTATCTAATAGTGCTTTTTCATCAGCAGGCAATGCACTTTTAGCTTGATCATCATTTGATAAAGGATTGTCCTCATCCATACCCTCTAGTTGAGTTTGAGTTATAGAATCAATAGTGAGCATATTCGCTATGAATACACCGACTAAAACTGCCCAAATTAAATCCCAAAAAACAGTCATTAGGAGTACACCGTACATTACAACTGAAGTTTTTAAAGATAATTTGTGAGCTCTCCTCAAGAATCCCCAATCAATAATGTCGAGACCAACTTTTATAAGAATTCCTGCAAGCAATGCAGTTGGTATTTGTTCAGCTAAGGGTCCTGCGCCAACTAAAACTATCAACAACACAATCGAGTGAACCATACCAGAAATGGGAGTTGATCCTCCAGATTTAACATTTATTACTGTTCTCATGGTCGCTCCTGCTCCGGGTAAACCTGAAAACAGACCTGCAACTGCATTTCCTATGCCTTGACCAATAAGTTCTCTATCAGAATTATGTTTTGTTTGAGAGATATTGTCTGCTACTAGAGATGTCAGTAAGGAATCAATTGCGCCAAGTACTGCTAGGACTAATCCTGCTTTAAAAATAATTGGGAAATATTGATTAAAACTTGGGAAATTTAAAGATGGAACCCCCCTTGGAATTTCTCCAATTCTATCAATAGCCCCATCCCCAAAAATTAATATTGATATTGGGGTAACTATCAATAGTGCCAAGAGAGGAGAAGGAACCCACTGACTTATTTTTCTAGGAGTAAGAAATACTATACCTAGTGTCATTATTGCTACTCCAATAGCAGCACCATTTGGCTGGAAATTTGAAAATACAGTAGTTAAAGATTCGACTACTCCACCCCGAGTGCTAATTCCAAGTAGTGGTCCAATCTGAAGCGCAATGATTATTACTCCAATACCAGACATAAATCCCGAAACAACAGAATATGGAACTAAAGTAATGTATTTACCTAATTTTAAAATTCCGAATAATATTTGCAGTAAGCCGCCAATGACAACCGCTGCCATAACTAAAGGTAAAATTTGTCCTGCAGAAAGATCTCTTGGAACCCCTACCGCTGCTAAGCCTGCTACTACACCTGCAACAGTTACGCTCATGGGACCGGTAGGTCCACTAACTTGAGCAGGTGTTCCCCCGAATAACGCTGCTAAAAAACCAACTACTACTGCTCCATATAGTCCATAAATTGCTCCGCCAGGTCCTAACGCAGCGTTACCAAAAGCAAGAGCAAGAGGTAAAGCAACCACTGCGGCTGTGATGCCTCCAAGAATATCGCCTCTTACATTTTTTAGATGAAATCCATTAATTATTTTCAAAGATGCTCTCCTTAAAATAAATACTTAACTAGAAAATATTATCTCTTAATGACGTAAATTTGTGAAAAATGAAGTTTGTGCAAAATATTTTTGTAACTTTTTTTCTCTTTTTGAGATAAATTTTAGTTAATTTTCCTGAACAAAAGGAGTCTCTGATTGATTTAAGTGTGAGGTGAGAGATTAATGTATTAGATAAATATTTTTTAATTTAAATAATATTCAAATGAATTCTATTATTCGTCCAAGAAGATTAAGAAGGTCTGAGGCAATCAGAGAAATGGTAAGAGAAAACCATCTAAAAGCCTCGGACTTTATATATCCATTATTTATTCATGAAAAAGATTTTAAAGAGGAAATTTCGGCAATGCCAGGAACTTTTAGATGGGATATGAATGGCTTGATAAAGGAGGTCACTAGGGCATGGGATTTGGGAATAAGGTGTATTGTTCTTTTTCCAAAAATAATCGATAGCTTAAAAACTGAAGATGGAGCAGAGTGTTTTAATGAAGACGGTTTAATTCCTAAAGCTATTCGAATATTAAAAAAAGAGATTCCAGAAATGGCAATAATGACAGATGTTGCCTTGGACCCATACTCTTGTGATGGTCATGATGGATTAGTTGATGAAACTGGAAAAATATTAAATGATGAAACGATTGAAATTTTAAAAAAACAAGCTTTAACTCAAGCTGGAGCTGGAGCAGATTTTATTGGCCCTAGTGATATGATGGATGGGAGAGTTGGAGCAATTAGGACTGCTCTTGATAGTAAAGGATTTAGTGATGTAGGTATTATTAGTTATACAGCAAAATATTCATCTGCTTATTACGGTCCGTTCAGAACTGCTTTAGATTCGGCTCCTAGAGAAAATAATAAGAAAATAATTCCAGACAATAAGTCTACATATCAAATGGACCCTGCCAATTCAAAAGAGGCTTTAATTGAATCTGCATTGGATCAGTATGAGGGAGCTGATATTTTGATGGTAAAACCAGGAATTTCATATTTGGATATTGTTTATAGACTAAGTACATTTTCAAATAAGCCCATAGCTGCATATAATGTTAGTGGGGAGTACTCCATGGTAAAGTCCGCTGCCATGAAAAACTGGATTAATGAAAAAGATATTGTGTTAGAAACGTTGCTTAGTTTCAAAAGAGCAGGAGCAAAACTGATACTCACTTATCATGCATGTGATGCATCTCAATGGTTGCAGGAAAATTAAAAACTCATTATTAACAAAAATTTGGTTTATTCTTAGATTAATAATGTATTAATGCTTTGTTTTGAAGTTATCACAAGAAGTAAATAGGATTGGTCACATTGCACTTAGAGTAGAGAATCTCGAAAGGGCCAAATCTTTTTATATTAAGCTTGGTATGAATTTAGTTTGGGACGATAAAGATTGGTCTTATTTAGAAGCTGGTAAAGGGAAAGATGGACTTGCGTTGTTAGGACCTAGCTACAAAGCTGCGGGACCACATTTTGCTTTTCATTTTGAAAATAAAAAAGAAGTGGAAAATATTCAAAATGATTTAAAGAACTCTGGTGTAAAAGTTGGTCCATTACATGAACATAGAGACGGAACAGCATCATTTTATTTGAAGGATACTGAAGGAAACTGGCTCGAGATGCTTTATGTTCCTCCTGAAGGGATTCAATCGAATGTTTGATTCTTTTTTTTTGTATGCAAGAGAAAAGTTATTCTAAAAAATCATATTCAGAGAATACCTTAGAAGAAGAATCTATAAGTCTTTTAGAGTGGGATTCATTAAAAACGCATTTATCTTCATTCGCATCAACGGAAATGGGTAAACGAGCAATTTTAAGTTTTGGTATTCCTACAGAATACGAAGTATCCAAAAGACTTTTGAATGAAACTGTTGAAATAAATGAGTTAGAAAATAATTTAGATAAATCAATTAGTTTTTCTGGTGTTTTTGATATTAGTAGAAATATTGAAATTTGTTTTAAGGGAGGTGTAATTTCATCTTCTGAATTGTTAGAAATAGCGAAAACGATTGCTGCAGCAAGAAATTTAAAAAAAATCTTATCAGATTTTGAACAAAGGCCTTATATTTCATCAATTACAAAAAATTTAATTGACTATCAGAATATCGAAACGATTTTTAAAAAAGGCATTGAATCAAATGGAAGGATTTCAGACGATGCTAGTAATGAACTATCTATTCTTAGAAAAGAATTATTATCTAAGAAAATTGAAAGAAAAATATTAGTTGAGAAATTTATTCAAAAGAATTTAGCTTATTTGCAAGATACTACTATTGGAGATCGATATGGAAGACCGGTTTTAGCAGCGAAAGTGAATTATGTAGACAAATTTAAAGGCATAATTCATGACTCTTCATCTTCAGGAAATACAGTATATTTCGAGCCTGATAGTGTAGTAACTAAAGGTAATAAGATTGCTTCTTTAGAGGCTAGGATTACAGCAGAAGAGTTTAAATTACTTAAGAAATGGTCCCAAATTGTTAGTGATAATTCAGAAAATCTTATTGAAATGGCATCCATTTTATTGAGATTAGAAAATGCTCTAACTCGTTCAAGATATTCGAAATGGATTGGAGGCAAAACTCCTACCTTTGAGAAAAATCCTATTGTTTCTTTAATTGGTTTTTCTCATCCGTTATTGACTTGGGAACATAAGAAAAAAGGAGCGCTCCCCCCTGTTGCTGTCGATTTTCATATAAATAGAAATATTAAGGTTATAGCTATTACAGGTCCAAATACTGGAGGTAAAACGGCAGCGTTAAAAGGTTTGGGGTTGTCTTTACTTATGGCTAGAGCAGGATTGTTGATACCCTCAACTAATAATCCTATAATCCCTTTTTGTCCAAATATATATGTGGATATAGGAGATAATCAATCATTAGAAGAAAATTTATCTACTTTCAGTGGGCATATATCCCGTATAAAAGGGATATTAGATTCACTTGATAATAAGAAAGGATTATCAGTTGTTTTGTTAGATGAGATTGGATCAGGCACAGATCCTCTTGAAGGAAGCGCTCTTGCGATGGCTTTATTAAAAGAATTTGCAAATAAATCTGATATCACTTTAGCAACTACACATTATGGAGATATTAAGGCTCTAAAATATAATGACTCAAGATTTGAAAACGTATCAGTTGCCTTTGATGAGGATTCTTTGAAGCCAAAATATACACTCAACTGGGGTATCCCTGGGAGAAGTAATGCTTTATCAATCTCAAAGAGAATTGGTCTCAGTGAAAGCATACTCAATGAAGCTGCAAATTATTTAAAGCCAAAAGAAGTTGATAACATTAACAATATTATTAAAGGACTTGAGAAAGAGAGGATTAAACAACAAAATTCTGCAGAAGAGGCTGCAGAACTGATTGCAAGGACTGAAATATTACATGATGAACTGAAGAGAAATTATGAATATCAAAAAATAAATGCTGAAAAAATCCAGGAAATTGAAAGGTCTAAATTATCAAAACATATTGTATCCGCTAAACAAGAGGTAATAGATTTGATTAAAAAATTAAGAGATAAAAATGTTAATGGGGAGGATACGAGAATTATTGGAAAAAGATTAAAAGAAATTGAGAAGGAACATTTAACTCAAAAAAAATTTGAAAAGCCAATATCATGGAATCCTCAGGTAGGCGATTTTGTAAAAATTAAAAGCCTAAATAGTACTGGACAAATTGTAGATTTAGATAAAAAGGGTGGTTTTTACGAAGTTAAGTGTGGTTCATTCAGAAGCACATTATCTGTAAATGACTTTGAAGGTATCAACGGTGAAAATCCTAATTTCCAAAGGTCAAAAATTGAGATAAAGTCTACAAAAGAAGATTTTTCTTTTTCTAAAATTAGAACAAGTAAAAATACAATTGACGTAAGAGGGTTAAGGGTTCATGAAGCCGAAATAATTATTGAGGAGAAAATTAGAAAATTTCATGGACCGCTATGGATTGTTCATGGAATTGGCACAGGAAAATTAAAAAAAGGACTAAGAAATTGGTTATCAGGTTTAAATTATGTTGATAAGATTGAAGATGCAGCCAACAACGAGGGTGGACCTGGTTGCAGTATTGCGTGGATAAAATAAAATTTAAAATACTTAGAAAACAATTTAATAAACGTATTAAGTGCAATTTATTGATCAAGCAAACATTATTCTTAAAGCTGGAAAAGGTGGAAATGGAATAGTTTCATTTAGAAGAGAAAAGTTTGTTCCTGCTGGAGGACCATCGGGGGGAAATGGAGGCAGAGGGGGTTCAGTTATTTTAATGGCTGATAATAATCTTCAAACATTATTAGATTTCAAATTCAAACGTGAAATAATTGCTGAAGATGGATTCAAAGGAGGTCCTAATAAGAGATCAGGTGCTTCAGGTGAGGATAGAATCCTTAAAGTTCCCTGCGGTACAGAAATAAGGGATATTAAAACCGGCATTATTTTAGGAGACTTAACTAAAGACAAGCAGAGTTTAACCATCGCCATTGGAGGAAGAGGTGGACATGGTAATGCTTACTATTTAAGTAATCAAAATAGAGCCCCAGAATCATTCACTGAAGGAAAAGATGGTGAGATATGGGAGGTTCAATTAGAACTAAAACTTCTTGCAGAGGTTGGGATTATTGGCCTTCCAAATGCTGGAAAAAGTACTTTGATTTCCGTTGTATCATCTGCCCGTCCAAAAATCGCAAATTATCCATTCACGACTCTAATACCTAACTTAGGTGTAGTAAGAAAAATGGACGGGAATGGTTGCCTTTTTGCGGATATTCCTGGATTAATATCAGGTGCAGCTAATGGAGTAGGCTTAGGGCATGATTTTTTAAGGCACATCCAGAGAACGAAGATACTTGTTCACTTAATTGATGCAATTGCAGAAAATCCTTTACATGATTTTGAGATTATTGAGCAGGAATTAAAACAGTATGGGAAAGGTCTTTTAGATAAAGAGAGGATAATAGTGTTAAATAAAATGGAGCTGGTAGATGATGATTATTTGAAAATAATTATAAAAAAGTTAGAAGATTTATCAAAAAAGAAAGTTTTAGTTATTTCTTCATCTTTAAAAAAAGGTTTATCCTCACTGCTTTCTGAAGTGTGGAAAAGGATCTAACTTAAATTAAAAATTTTTTTGTAAATAAATATACTTGATTTAATAATGAAAATTAGCCATAAATAAGATAATTCTTTAAACATAATATGAATTTCTACAGTTGTTTTGATAAACAAGGAAAAATAATAGCTAGATGTCAAACCATTCAAGATATTGAGGTTCTTAAGAAAATGGGAAGACCAATTGTAGAAGTTAAGGAAATGAAAAGTGAAGAGTCGGTGGTATGTTCTCTGACAGGTAGCCCATCAGATTTTAATATGGATTACTAAAAGAATTCAAGAACTAAAAAAAGGGCTCAAAAAGCCCTTTTTTTTCACTATCTAGTAATTAAGAAAACTTAATCATCATAAACAAGACATTCTGGTTCATCTGGGTTGGCGTCACAAAATAATTCCAAAGCGTTAGGGTCATGTTTATCTTCTGGATGATGATCCTTATATTCTTCGAGATCTTTTAACTCTTCAGTTAAATGTCTGACCTTTGGAAGATTGCCCTCTGCTTTTGCAGATTCGATTTCCGATTGATCTTTTTGGATGTGTTCGTCAATGGATTTCATTTTAAGCTTTTCGTACTTTAGTAGACATACATAACATAGTTAATTTCTAATGAAATTGCATTATCTATGAACTAAATAAGTGTTCATTACAACATCATTTTTTTCTTGAAATTGATTTTTATATTTTTTCGGACTCTAATCTCATTATTTCCTCTAGCGATGGTAAAACTGGGATTAATTGATTTGGGTTTAAAGGGAATAAAGCTTTGTAGTAATCTTTTTTCCATTCATTGTCGAAGCATGTCCTATTTACGTTAGATAATTTAAAGAATTTTAATCTCCATTCAATAATCTTTTTAAAACTTGATAATTCTTGTGCAGTACATTTGAAAAGTTTACTATATATCAATTCCCACCTTATAAGCGTTGGGAAAAGGTAAATATCTGCGTAGGTTAACTCTTCTCCAAATATCCAGTCCCCTTTATTTGTCTGTAGTAAATTTTCAATTTTATTTATAGCTGCGAAAAGATTTTGACTTGCTTTTTCGTAAGCTGACTGGTTTCTGGCCAAACCACATTTATACACTCCATCATTGATGCTGTTATTAACTAAATCTAAAAATTTTTGATTACAGTCTTTTATAGTTAATATCTGATATTTTGATTGAATTTTTATTAAATTTAGTAGTCTCATAATCTGTGAACTTTCATTAGAGAGAATATTTACTTCATCTTTTACAAAGCTAATTAAAAGAGGTAATGTCGCTCTAAAAATAATCTTTTTATTAGCTTTTTTGTAAAGGTCTGAAAGTCTAGTAAATCCCTTAATCTTTGTATTGAAAATCCATTCGCCATGCTCAACATCTGCTTTTAAAAAAATAACTTTAACTTTTTTAGATAGATGTTTTATTTCGTGGACTAGTAAAGTTCTTTGACACCACGGACAAGAATTCCCTACCAATAAATAAATTTGACCACTCTCATTATTAATATCGTATTCACTATCAATTGTTATACCTGTAGGCCTTTTATAATTACCATGTAAATCTGATGGCGCGAAGCCATTCATTAATTGGGTCCAAAACCAAAACCAGAATTTTCTGGAAGCCTTTATAAGGTATTTATTTTGCATGAAATTTTATTTTTAAAGAAAAAATGACTGTTCAAAGAATACTTATCGTTTCGGGTACACATGGGAATGAAATTAATCCTGTGTGGGCGGTTAAGCAATTTAATAGAAGGGGAAATAGGCTAAATTATGGTATTGAGTATGAGTACATCATAGGTAATCCTGTTGCCTATGAAAAAGGGTACAGATATATAGATGTAGATTTAAATAGATCTTTTAAAGAAAGTGAAAATTTTGATCAAAATAAGAATAGCTTTTATGAGGCTAATAGAGCTAATTTTTTAGTAGATGAATTTGGATTTAACGGATCTAAACCCTGTCAAATTGCAATCGATTTACATACTACTACTGCAAATATGGGAACAAGCATTGTTTTGTATGGGAGGAGATTCAAAGATTTTTGTTTAGCTGCATTACTGCAGAACAAATTTGGATTGCCTATTTATTTGCATGAAAAAGATAAAGTCCAAACAGGCTTTCTTGTAGAAGCTTGGCCATGTGGTTTAGTTATTGAAATAGGAGCTGTCGCACAAAATTTTTATGATCCAAACATCGTGAATAGGTTCTCTCTAATAATTAGCTCCCTAAGGGAAGAAATAGATAAATTAAAAAATAACCTCATAGAACTTCCAAAGGAATTGGTTGTTCACGTTCATCAAGGGAGTATAGATTATCCAAGAGATGAAAAAGGAGATATTGATGGCCTAATTCATCCTGAGAGAATAAACCAAGATTGGAAAATGATTAAAAAAGGAGATCCATTATTTATTGATAGCAAAGGAATAATTCACAAATATGACCGAGACCAATTGATTTGGCCTGTTTTTATTGGAGAAGCCGCTTATAAGGAAAAAAAAATTGCTATGAGCTACACAAAAAAAGAAGTGATTTGTTCTAAAAAACAATGGGTTCAAGAGTTTGAAAGTCTTTAAATTATGAAACCAGAACAATAAAATACTTTATTAAATAAGGATTTTTTATTTAATACATAAGTTTATTTAATATTGTATATTTTATATTTTTTTTTAACTTTAATCTTGTTAAACCTAAATCCTTTCGCTCCAATAAATAACAGCTCCAAAACCCTCTAATTGCAGTCTTCTAAACCTAGCCTCTTTTAAGGAAACTACCTCTTTCGATCTTTTTCCGTTAAGAAGCCATTCGATTGTAACCAAGTTAAATCACCAATAACAAAGAAAATATTAAGACACGAAGTTTATTTTCTTACATTTCACAAAAATAACTTTACCTACAGAAAAATAATTTACACATTTTAAGCGATTTTAGTCTAAAATCTTTAAAGCGGAATTTTTTCCGTTTTTATTTACACGTCTCACTTTAGAGACATACTTTACGAACTCATGACAACTATTCAGCAGCAGCGTTCTTCGCTGTTAAAAGGTTGGCCACAGTTTTGTGAGTGGGTAACATCAACTAACAACAGAATTTATGTTGGTTGGTTCGGCGTCTTAATGATTCCATGCCTTCTTACAGCAGCGGCTTGCTTCATCGTTGCATTCATCGCAGCACCACCAGTAGACATCGACGGAATTAGAGAGCCAGTTGCTGGTTCATTCCTATACGGAAACAACATCATCTCAGGTGCAGTTGTTCCTTCATCTAACGCTATTGGTCTACACTTCTACCCAATTTGGGAAGCAGCTACTGTAGATGAGTGGTTATACAACGGTGGTCCTTACCAGCTTGTAATTTTCCACTTCCTAATTGGTATCTCAGCATACATGGGAAGACAGTGGGAGCTTTCATACCGTTTAGGTATGCGTCCATGGATCTGTGTTGCATACTCTGCACCAGTTTCAGCAGCTTTCGCAGTATTTCTTGTATATCCATTCGGTCAAGGTTCATTCTCTGACGGAATGCCTCTAGGTATCTCTGGAACATTCAACTTCATGTTTGTTTTCCAGGCAGAGCACAACATTCTTATGCACCCATTCCATATGGCTGGTGTTGCTGGTATGTTCGGAGGATCTTTATTCTCAGCTATGCACGGTTCACTTGTTACTTCATCTCTAATCAGAGAAACAACTGAGACAGAGTCTCAGAACTATGGTTACAAGTTCGGACAAGAAGAAGAAACATATAACATCGTTGCAGCTCATGGCTACTTCGGTCGTTTGATCTTCCAATATGCAAGTTTCAACAACAGCAGAAGTCTTCACTTCTTCTTAGCTGTATTCCCAGTTGTTTGTGTATGGTTAACTTCAATGGGTATCTGCACAATGGCATTCAACCTTAACGGTTTCAACTTCAACCAGTCAGTTGTTGATGCAAACGGTAAGATTGTTCCTACATGGGGTGACGTTCTAAACAGAGCAAACCTAGGTATGGAAGTAATGCACGAGCGTAACGCTCACAACTTCCCACTTGATCTAGCAGCAGCTGAGTCTACAACAGTAGCTCTTTCAGCTCCAGCTATCGGTTAAGCTTAAAGTTCTTAAATTTACAAGCCCCCTTTTTGGGGGCTTTTTTTTGTTTAATTTTCAATTGGTTTCATATAATGTTTATATATAGATAAAACATTTGATATTTCTATGAGTAGTAGTTTTGGAAAAATTTTTCGTGTTAGTACTTTTGGAGAATCACATGGTGGTGCAGTAGGAGTTATTCTTGATGGATGTCCACCTAAGTTAAAAATAGATATAAATATGATACAAAATGAATTAGATAGACGCAGACCTGGCCAAAGTGACATTACAACACCCAGAAATGAAGAAGATAAAATTGAAATATTAAGTGGGATAAAGGAAGGGTTAACACTTGGAACTCCAATAGCAATGTTGGTAAGAAATAAGGATCAAAGACCGGGAGATTATAATAATTTGGAGCAGGTATTTAGACCTTCTCATGCAGATGGTACATATCATATGAAATATGGGATTCAGGCAAGTTCTGGCGGAGGAAGAGCTTCTGCTAGAGAAACAATTGGGAGAGTAGCTGCTGGAGCTGTAGCAAAACAATTATTAAAAACCTTCTGTAACACTGAAATACTATCTTGGGTAAAGCGTATACATGATATTGATTCTGATATAAATAAAGAGATGATTTCTCTCAAAAAAATAGATTCTAATATTGTCAGATGTCCGGATGAAAAGGTATCAAAAGAAATGATCCATAGAATTAAGGAATTAAAGCGTCAAGGAGACTCCTGCGGTGGTGTTATTGAATGTCTAGTAAGAAATGTTCCCTCTGGTCTTGGAATGCCTGTTTTTGATAAATTAGAAGCTGATTTAGCAAAGGCTTTGATGTCTTTGCCTGCTACGAAAGGCTTTGAAATAGGTTCAGGTTTCTCTGGAACTTATTTAAAAGGAAGCGAACATAATGATACCTTCATAAAGTCTGATGATATTAGTAAGTTAAAAACAACATCAAACAATTCAGGAGGTATACAGGGCGGAATAAGTAATGGTGAAAATATCGAGATGAAGATAGCTTTTAAACCTACAGCAACCATCGGGAAAGAACAGAAAACAGTAAATGCTGAAGGTAAAGAAGTACTTATGAAAGCAAAAGGGAGACACGATCCATGCGTTCTACCTAGAGCAGTTCCCATGGTTGATGCTATGGTAGCTTTGGTACTTGCTGATCATTTGCTTCTAAATCATGCTCAATGTGACTTATTAAATAAGAAGTAGTTTTGTTGAATAAATTATATCTATCCTTAACTTAATTATTTTTGAGCCATTCAAATATTTCTGGATCAAATTTTTTATTTTTAATAGCTTTATCTCCAATTACGACTGCTTTATACCCTAAAGATTTATAAGTTTTTACATCATTGATTGATAGTCCTCCAGCAGCAATGAAATCAATTTTTTCATAGTTGAGTATATTTATCGAACTATCTTTACTTTTTATTGGGTAAATTTTGATAATGTTGCAATTTAAATCTATCGCTTCCTTAAGATCTTTTAAATTATTAATCCCAGGAATTAATAAATAATTTTTTGACTGCGCATAATTGAAAAGATCTTTATCCCAAAATTTCATCATCGAAAAATTTAATCCAATTTTTAATGAATCTTCTATTGATTGCTTATTAACTATGGAGGCAGAGCCTAAATTAATTCTTGGATATTTAATTTTGATATCTGATACAAAATTGAACCAATTTTTGTTGTTAGACCAACTTATTTCAATATTCTTTAATCCTAATTTTATTAAGTTTTCTAATTCTTCAAAAAATGAATTTCTTATAAAGGTACTTGAGTAAATATTATCTTCAAGTTTTATGAGTAAAAAAAAAGACTCCATATTCAGGAACTCCGAAAAAGAATCTTCTTTATTATTCATTAAAAATTTAAAATTTCGCGCTTAAATATAGTTTGCGACTTTTACTTCTGAGCGGTTGAGTAAATCTTGGATATCTTCAGTGTCTATAGTTTCTCTTTCAATTAGCATTTGAGCCATTTCGTCAAGAACAGTTCTATTATCTGATAAAACTTTTGTAGCTCTCTTGTAGGCAACATCAACAAGTTCTGAAACCTCTACATCAATTGTTGCAGCTGTATCTTCAGAGAAATCTCTTGTAGAGCTCATATCTCTTCCTAGAAACATTCCACCTTGAGATTGACCTAAAGCTACTGGACCAATTTTATCACTCATACCAAATTTAGTAATCATTTGTCTTGCCACATTGGCAACTTGTTGTAAATCATTTGAAGCACCAGTTGTTACCTCTTCTTCGCCATAGACTATTTCCTCAGCAACTCTTCCACCAAGAGCTACAGCCATTTGATTTTGAAGGTAAGAACGAGAGTAAAGACCAGATTCCATTCTTTCTTCACTTGGAGTAAAGAACGTTAAACCTCCAGCTTGACCTCTAGGAATTATTGAGACTTTTGCAACGGGATCATAATCAGGCATTAACGCTCCTACGAGGGCGTGACCAGCCTCGTGATAAGCGACTAATTCTTTTTTCTTATCACTGATTACTCTATCTTTCTTTTCTGGACCTGCCATAACTCTTTCTATGGCATCGCCGACTTCATCATTACTAACTTTATCTAAATCTTTTCTAGCTGCTAATATTGCTGCTTCATTTAAAAGATTAGCTAAATCAGCACCAGTAAATCCAGGGGTTCTTCTAGCAACTTTATCTAAATCAACGTCTTTTGAAAGAGTTTTATCTTTCGCATGAACATTTAATATTTGCAATCTTCCAGCATAATCTGGTCTATCCACCGTTACCTGTCTATCGAATCTTCCGGGGCGCATTAAAGCTGAGTCTAGAACATCTGGTCTGTTGGTGGCAGCAACTATTATTATTCCTGAATTACCTTCAAAACCATCCATTTCGGTTAGGAGTTGATTTAGTGTTTGTTCTCTTTCATCATTTCCCCCGCCCATACCTGCACCTCTTTGTCTTCCAACTGCATCTATTTCATCAATGAAGACAATACAAGGAGCATTCTTCTTGGCTTGTTCAAAAAGATCTCTAACTCTGCTAGCTCCAACTCCTACAAACATCTCTACAAATTCTGAACCAGATATTGAGAAAAAAGGTACTCCTGCTTCTCCAGCCACTGCTTTTGCTAACAAAGTTTTTCCTGTACCAGGAGGGCCAACAAGAAGAACTCCTTTTGGAATTTTAGCTCCGACTGCAGTAAATCTATCTGGGCTCTTAAGAAAATCTACAACTTCTGTGAGTTCTAATTTTGCACCTTCAACACCAGCAACATCTGAAAAAGTTACCTGTGTAGATGGTTCCATTTGTAATCTAGCTTTGCTTTTGCCAAAACTCATGGCAGGGTTACCACCTCCAGCATTACCACTTTGAGATCTTCTGAAAAGAAAAAATAGACCTCCAATCAAAAGTACTGGGAAAATTAAGCTACTTAAAGCCTGTTGCCATGGATTAGCTAATTTTGTGGGAGTTACAGCTATATCTACATTATTCTCTGTCAGTATTTTTAATAAATCTTTGTCAGGGGCTAAATTAACCTCAGACCTACTTCCATCATTTTCAACAACTTGAGCCGTGGCATTATCTGGAGATATTAGGACTCTACTGATTTCTTTATCTTGTACTGCCTCTATAAAATCACTATATCTCAAGGTCTTTGTAGAACTTTCAGTACTAGGCTTATCAAAAACTGAAGTACCAATGAAAATTACAGTAATAACAGCTAGGACATAAAGTCCTACGTTTCTCCAACGTTTGTTCACGATAAAAAATCTTTAATAAATCTATAATACTAATAATAAAACAATATTAAGAGCGTCTTAGAACATCTACTACACTTTTGAATGCAAACCATTCAGGAATTGGTTCGCCATTCCTCAATTTCTTTCTAAATTCAGTACCACTAAGTTTCATAATTTCATAATTATATTCTTTAGCTTCTTCAGCTGTTATATATCCTTTTTCCCTTGTATAAACTAAATTTTTTGAAGGAACAGTTTGCATCATCAATTCATCTGCACACTTATTCGCAAAATTCTGGGCGTCATATGGACCATAAAAATCTTCACCAGTTGATGATGACTTACAACCAGCCATATCTCTACCAATAATAAAGTGAGTGCAGCCATAATTTCTTCTAATTATCATATGTTGAAGAGCTTCTCTTGGCCCTGCCATATGCATTGAATAAGGTAAAAAAGCCCATTTTATTCTTTCATCAGATATTTCCTTTTCTAATTCTTTGTAGGTCAAATATCTAACTTTTCCAGAGATATCATCTTGTTGAGTTGGCCCACAAGTTGGATGAACTAAAACAACTGAGTTAGAGGAAACATTATCTGAAAGTAAGGCATTAGTAAATAATTCATAATGCGCTCTATGAATTGGATTTCTGCATTGAAATGCAACTACATCATGATTTGATGGCAGTGTAGATCTAACTTCTTCTGGAGTTCTGCATGGGAATTCTCTAATTGGTAGTTCGAAACCATAAACTCTTCCTCCTATATAAAATCTCCCTCTCTCGTTAAAAATCATCTTAACAGCAGGATGATCTAAAGAATTAGTACCATAACAAAGTGCAGCTTCTAAGGATTTGTCAGGCTCCCATTTAGAGCTAACTTCTAAAACTGCAATTTTTTGTTTTTTATAAGTAAGCAATATTGTTTCTCCAGCTTTTACTTTTTGATTATTTGAATCAAATACAATAGGCAAGCCAAAAAGCAACCCGTTTGTATCTCTATTATTTTTAATTACCGAATTGTAGTTATTTTCATCCATAAAACCTTCCAATGGAGAAAAAGCTCCAACCATTAAAAGTTCTACATCGCAAGCATTTCTCTCGCTACATTCAAACTCATAAGTAACTTTAGAGATAAGATCATTTTTAAGTTTTTTATCTTTGATAATTAAATTTTTTAGTTCACCTCCATAAGGCGGTATTAGTCCACTAGTATCTGTTTTAGTTTTTTGTTGTAATTCCATTTTTAAATTAATAAAGAAAAATTTTGAAAAAAAAAGAGGGGTTTAACCCCCTTTTCTCTTAAGTAGGATTTATGCCTTTCTTCCGTAAAGCTCCCCAATTATTTTTACATCAAGTGGTTCCTTTGAACCCATATCTGTATCTGAAGGTTGGATAGCTTCAAAAGTACCAGCAAATTCATCTGTGTCAGAATCTACATTGTTGATTGAAAGAGTGATAACACCAGTACCATTTACATCAACTTTAATATTTTCTTTTGCAAGTTCTTCGTCATCTCCTCCTAATGCAACTAAACCTTGAGCATATTCAACACCAGTATTTTTAGCTCTTGCCTTAGGATCTAAAAAATCACCAGTTCTGTAATTAGGTGTAAATGTTGAACCACTAACCTCAGTACCTGGCTCAATAGATGAAGGTAGATCAGCTGTAAGATCTTTTGCTGAGAATGCAAATGGCACCTCTAAACCACCAGGAGTTAATACAGTAATAAGTTGAAAATCAATACCACCTTTTTCAGTAAAAGTTCCTGAGTCTATATCTCCATAAACTTCTGTAACTGTGGTGTTATTTCTAGGACTTATAATTTTTGTAGAAACAAATTCTGCAGCTTTTCGTTTTGTCCCCGGAACTTTTACATAAACTTCTGTTGGATGCATGCATATTCCTCTAAGGCTATCTCCATTCCCTAGAGATATTGATCCGACAAGAGATGAGTCTAATGTAGGGCAATCATTAGCTTTTCCAGTATTAACGACATCTGTGAATTGTGCATTTCCTCTTTCAGAAAAAGCAAATGTTTTAACAGGTACGAAAGCAAAAGTTATACAAATTGAAATAACAAAAGCTAAGAAAGAACGAATTCTCATAATTAAAGTTGCAGTAAATTTCTGTGACGATAGATTAAAGGTCATCTAAATAGTTCAGTAGGGATATTACAAGGGAAAGGACCATAAAAGATAGGACTATTAAATCCTCGAAACAACCCGTAGCTTTTTAGATTTTAAAAAACTGGAATTATTTTAAGCTATCACATTATTTTTAATGATTAAGATTACAAAAAAATACAAATTAAAAAATTTTTTTTTATTTTTTTAATGAAATAATTTGGGTTATTAATTTATTTGCTAGATCAATTTTTGATGTTTTGTTAATGTAGTATTCCATATTGTTCGTATCGAACAGCCAACCTTCATTTTGTGCCAAAAAGCCAAATCCTTGGCCTTCAAGATCAATTGGATTTGCGAATAGAAAATCACAACCTTTTTGGATAATCTTTTTTTTAATTGTTATTCGTGCTTCTTCGATAGATCCTGTAAAAGCACAAAAGCCTACAAAAACTTGGTTATCTTTTTTTGATTTACTAATTATTTTTAAAATATCGGGGACTATCTCAAAGTTTTTATTCAAATGATCATTAATCTTATTTTTTGGAATTTTAGCTGAATCATTATAGGTTATCTTGAAATCAGATACTGCTGCATTCATGAAAAAATAATCGCAATTTGATATTTCATTATTAAGTGTCCTAATTAAATCATCACTAGTTTCAATTTCGTATCTTTTTATTCCATCAGTTATATTCTTATCGATTTTCAGAGGCCCGTGGACATATTTTACTTCTGCTCCTCTAAACCTTGCTACTTGAGAAAGAAGTAGGCCCATAGCTCCAGAACTTTTGTTGGTAATGTGTCTTGCCGCGTCAATTTTCTCTGAGGTGCACCCTCCAGATATTAAAATTTCTTTATTAAGTAAATCTTTGCGATATTCATTTTGTTTGTGCAAAGCTATAAATTCAAGAGCTAATTGAATTAGATCATTTGGAGGTATCTTACCGATACCAATAGCATCACACGCTAGGAGGCCTTCACTTGGCTGCAAAGACAAAACATTTTCGTAATTCTGTAAATTCTCATAATTTTTTTGGACTGCTTTATTTACCCACATTTGTGTATTCATTGCTGGTGCAACAATAATTGGCTTTACATTTGCTATTAAAATGCTTGGGATCAATCCCTCTGCATTTCCAGTTACCCATTTTGCTAATGTTGTCGCTGTTAAAGGAGCAATGATTAAAATATCAGCCCAATTACATAGTTCTATGTGAAGAGGTGTTGATTGAATATTTGACCATTGATCATTTTCTGAAATGCAAGGATTTCTACTCAAGAGAGAGAGAGAGAGAGGCTTTATTAATTTTTCTGCATTTTGAGATAAAACGCATCTTATTTCAAAATTTTCTTTCGCTAATTGGCTAACTAATAATGGAATTCTTACAGCTGCAATACTCCCCGTTATTAATAAAAGAACCTTTATCTTGGAGTCCTTACTTTTAGTTTTCATCGAAAGGTTCCTGATCGAGAAGATGGATATAATTAGTTGTCAATTCAGGTCTATTGATTGCAAGAGCTCTAAGTAAGTGCCAGTCTTTTAAACCATCAAATGGAGTATTATAATCATCTTCCTCTAGCCTTTTAGCGAGCGCAAGGGTCATTTTTTCATCAAAAGAATTTACTAGTTCCTCACTTATTTGATTTTCAGAAATGGATTGCATATTGAAAAAAGCCAATATACTTTAATAATAAAGCCTCAAGTAATTTTTTAAAATTGATATAAGTATTAAGTAAATATTTCAAGGATATGGAAATTTTAAATATTCATAATCTTTTCAAATTATTTTGAGGTAATTTATCTTCATTCTCAATCATAAATATGTAATCTCTCCTTTTAAAAAATATTCTCTCTTAAGATACTAGTGTCAAAATTTATATCATGTCGCAAACCAAAAGAGAGCAAGTTCTTAGTCACATTCGCTATTTAAGAGAAGAGCTCAGAGAAATTCATTTAGGAATAAAAGAAGATGATCTTTTCCCTGAACCAGGCGAGTTAAGAGGATTAATGGCTCAGTTAGAAGCATTGCTTGAATTAATAGAAGGAAATACTAAAATTCAATCAAACTCTGAAGCTGCTTAGTTTAATGCAAAATGGTTGTTAAACCTCAAAAGACAAAATTTCAGCTAAAAATTGTGGAAAATATTCAGACATTAAGTATTTGGGCTAATAATCCATGGCGAAGATATTCAATATCATTGATTACAATTTTAATCGGCTACTTTTTTGGAAGTTCTCTTGGTATGATAAGTGCTGTTGTGGAACTCATGGATCCAGTAGCTGCTTTCTTATCAGTAGTTTTTATTGAGTTTTTAATAGTTCTAAGAAGAAATTTTAGATTCGAAAGGAAAAAGAAATTTTTAGTACTTTTATTAGATTCTTTAAGATTGGGATTATTTTATGGTTTCTTTACTGAAAGTCTGAAGTTGCTATAAATTTACTTGTTGTGTTTTTGTAATAGATAGAGCAAAGCCATTCTTATAGGGATACCATTTGCCACTTGATTATTAATTAAGCAATTAGGATATCGATCTACCACTTTGCTACTTATTTCAATATCTCTGTTAATGGGACCTGGATGTAGGATTGGAATTTCTTTGTTATTTAAGGATAATTTCTCTGGGGTTAAGCCATAATCCAAACTATATGAATCAATGCTACTTAATAAATTTTCCATCATTCTCTCTTTCTGGAGTCTTAAAACAATAATCGCATCTGCAATTTTTATTGATTCTTCCAATGATCTAGAAATTGTTATAGAACCTCTTGATTTAACAGGATCTTCTGTTTGATTTGGCGCGGGGTTTTTTAAAAAATTGATAAATTCGTCAGGTATTAATGTCTTAGGACCACATAAAATTATATCGGAGCCGAATGCACTTAAAGCCCAAAGATTTGACCTGGCAACCCTTGAATGATTAACGTCTCCAATTATTAAAATTTTTTTGGAATTTAAAACCTCTGGATTCAGTGTTTTTTGGGAAAAGAATTTTATCAATGTATAGATGTCAAGTAATCCTTGGCTGGGGTGACTATGTAATCCATCTCCTGCATTAAGAACCGAAGTCTTGGAATTTATTTCATCAAGTTTTTTTGCGATTTCAAAGGTTATGTAACTTGATGAATGTCTTATAACTAATGTATCCGCACCCATAGCAGAATAAGTTATGGCTGTATCAATTATTGTTTCGCCTTTTGTTAAAGAGCTGGAGGATGGCGCAAAGGTTTGGACATCAGCAGAAAGTCTTTTTGCTGCAAGCTCAAAACTATTTTTTGTTCTTGTACTAGCTTCAAAAAATAAAGACGTTACCAAAGTACCTTGTAAGGCCGGTATCTTTTTTGTGCCTGCATTCTTCAGTGCATCAAATCTATTAGCTAATTCAAATACTGACTCATAATCTTTAATTGAAAAATTAGCTAATGTGTGTATATGTTTATGAGGCCAAATTTGCATTACGCTTAAAAAGATAAATGATCATTGAAATTTAGGTGTTTTGTCACCTTTTAATCTTTTACTTACACTCCTACTATTTTTGAGATACCAACGCCATTTTATATTTTTTGCCTTTGATATGCCAATTCTCGTAGTTTGAATAAGATCTTTTTCTTCTAGAGTTGAGTCTCGTGGAGAAATCCATAAAGATTTGTTATTAAGAACTTCAAGTGAGTTAAATGAAATGTCTACACTGAATGTTTTAGTTACTAGGCCAGGTCCAGAAGCTAATCTTTCATTCTTATTAGATATGAAAACTGATCTTATCAAGACACCACTCGCAAAATTTTCTTTATCAGTAACTATGTTTAAACAATGATGAATTCCATAAGATTTGTAAATATAAAATGTGCCAGGTTTGCCAAATAATGATTTGTTTGATTCAGTCATTTTGCGGTAGCCATGACAGGCCTCTTCTTCCTGTGAATAAGCTTCAGTTTCAACAATTACCCCTTTAACTTGATCTATTTCATTATTTTTTTTTATGAGGTGACAGCCTATTAAATCAGGAGCAACAAGTTTAGAGTGCCGATAAAAAAAATTTTTTGGAAATAATTCTTCTATTTTTTAATATCTATCTAATATCATATTTAGCTGAGAAAAATAATTAAGGCTATTAGTTGATATTGATTTTCAAAAAAATGTGATTATTCTTTTTAAAATTATTTGAAATTCAAAGGATATGTAAATAAGTTGTTCTTAATAAACTATTATTTAATAAGAAAAATATTAAAAGTATGACAAAAATAACTAAAGAGGAAGTAAAAAAAGTTGCTCATTTGGCGAGATTAGAACTTAACGAGAATGAAATTAATAATCATGCAGAACAATTAGAAAAGATATTAGATTATATAAGACAACTTGAAAAAATTGATACAGATGATATCCCCTGTACAACTAGAGCTATTGAGGTTGTAAATGTATTTAGAAAAGACGAAAAGAAAAATTCTGATTGCAATGAAGAACTTTTAGAATTGGGTCCATCGAGAGAAGATAAATATTTTAAAGTACCAAAAATTATTAATGAATGAGTAAGTTAGTTGCTTCCAATAAATGTTTTGTTGACTATCTTTAATAAAAATTTTTTTATTTTAAAGCCTGGGTATAAATTTATAATTTTTCTTATTTTCCCCCTTTTCTTGCTATGACTCCTTACACCTATTAATAAATCATAAATAAAGTTAAAAATGTCTTCTTTACTTTCAAATATCCCTACCCTTTGAGGGGATCCTTTTTTATCCAATAAAGGCTTAGTTTTTTCATAAGCTATTTTGTATTCAAACCAAGGAATCGAAGGCCAAAGATGATGAATGAGATGGTAATTTTGTCCCATTATTAATAAATTCATAAATTTGCTTGGATAAACTCGAGAATTTATCCATTTATTTCTTGATCGAAATGGTCTATGGGGTAAATAATCAAAAAATATTCCTAAAGTGACTCCAACCATTAATGCTGGGCCGAACCATAAATTATAAATTAAATTCATAAAGTCAAATTTCAAACCTGCCAAGATAATTGTTATGAATATGGATCTTTCAATTCCCCATTGTAGTAATTCATATCTTCGCCAGAGTTTTCTTTGAAAGAAAAATACCTCATGATAAAAAAATCTTGGAGCAATTAGCCAAATTGGACCAAAAGTACTGACAATATGATCTGGATCATTTTTGGGGTGATTTACGTGAATATGATGTTGTAAATGAACTCTCGTAAAAACTGGGAAGCTAAACCCTAACAGGATAGCTGAGCCATGTCCCATTGCTTGATTTATCCAAGGGACTGGATGAGCAGCTTTATGACAGGCATCATGAATAACAGTACCTTCAATATGTAAAGCTAAAAAAGCAGTGGCTACAAGTAAAGGTAAAGGCCAAACACCTCTGTACCATTGCCATATGCTAAGAAAAGCGAGAAAATAACCGCCAAAAAATAAACCTAATGTTGGATTCCAAAAACTTGGCGGATCTACATAATTTTTAATCTCTTTTTGCCAATTAAATGTTTTTGAAGAATTAGTATTTTTCGTTGTATTTTTACGGGTTAAGTTTGAAATCGTTTCTTTATATTCTTTAAATAATATAACTAATATTTTAAGATGATTGCATGTTCAAAAATAAAAATTTCTTTTAGGAGATTTTTAATTTAATTTTAATGTGTCAAATTAATCATCTTAAGAAAAAAAATTTTTAAAATAAACCTCTTTCAATTATTATTTTATTTAAGCGGTCGTGGCGGAATTGGTAGACGCGCGAGTTTTAGGTACTCGTATCTTCGGGTGTGGGAGTTCAAGTCTCCCCGACCGCACTTAAGGAAACTCTGATAGATAGTTTGTTTATTGATATAAACCCTTATAGTTTAATTAAGCGGCTAAATTAATGAATAGTTTGATATTTTATTTGGGAACGTTTTATATTTTGGTTGGGACCATTTTTCTAACTGTACCTATAATTTATCTTGAGCTCGGTAAACCAAAAGACTTAATAAAAGCTTTTTTCAATTTATTAATAGGTTTGATATTAATAATTAAAAATAAAACACTAGATGAATCATTTTTTGTAATTTTCCTTTTTTTAACAGTACTAGTTATTTTTTATTTAGTAGAGCTTTTTTTATCTAGATGGTACCAATTGACAGATAGCGAAAAGAAAAAATTAATTACCTTTTTGGAGTTTAAAAATAACTTTTTGAAAATATTAGAATCTATAAGTCTGGTATTTGGTGATTTCACGAAACTATCAAATTTTTTTAATTTTGGTAGCAATAATAAAAATACAACCCAAAAAAAGTGGGTAAGAAATGATAAAAATGATAATATGAAAGTCTGAAATCAAAAAAATTAGTTATTTGAAACATCCCATAAAAACTACAGGTCAATTAAGAAAGAATATAATGAATTAGATTTATTTAAATAATTCTTTTGATCACCAATATTTCTTATATCGTCGTATGAAATCTCAAAATAGCAAAGAACAAAAATCAGACTTTTCTTATAAGGAAACTTTAAATTTATTAAAAACTGACTTCTCAATGCGCGCCAACTCAGTTGTAAGAGAACCTGAGATACAGAATTTTTGGGCTAAAAATGATATTGATTTCCAATTAGGTTCAAACAATTCAGGCGAAATATTTACATTACATGATGGCCCTCCTTATGCAAATGGAGCTCTTCATATGGGTCATGCCCTTAATAAAGTTTTAAAAGACATAATAAATAAGTACAAAACCTTAAGAGGATTTAGGGTTCATTTCGTACCTGGTTGGGACTGCCATGGATTACCTATTGAATTAAAAGTTCTTCAGAATTTAAAATCTGATGAAAGAAAGAATCTTGACACTCTAAACTTAAGAAAAAAAGCAACAGATTATGCCCATATCCAAATTAATAATCAGAAGGAGGGTTTCAAAAGGTGGGGGATATGGGGAGATTGGAATAACCCTTACTTAACTCTTAAGAAAAGTTATGAATCTGCTCAGATTGGAGTATTTGGGAAAATGTTTTTAAATGGGTATATATATCGAGGTCTTAAACCAGTGCATTGGAGTCCAAGTTCAAGGACTGCTCTTGCAGAAGCGGAATTAGAATACCCTGATGAACATTATTCAAAAAGTATTTATGTTTCATTAAAAATCACTAACATACCTGAGGAAATTCTATTAAATTTCATCCAAGAAAACCTTAATATCAAAAAAGATTTTTTTCAAAGTAATTCTTTCATAACTATTTGGACTACTACTCCTTGGACTATACCTGCAAATGAAGCAGTTGCAGTAAATCCAAAAATAAAGTACGTTTTTGCTATAGATGAAGAGAAGAAAATTTACCTTTTTGCTGAGGATTTATTTTCTGAAATAAGTAAGAAATTCAATAAAGATTTCAAGGTGCTTTTAGAGGTTAAAGGCTCTAAATTAGAAAATATTGAATATCAACATCCCTCTAAGAATAAAAATTGCAGAATTGTCATTGGAGGAGATTATATTACTACAGAATCAGGGACTGGAATTGTTCATACTGCTCCTGGTCATGGAATAGATGATTTTAATGTGGGTCAAAAATATGATTTACCAATAACATGTGTCGTTGATGAAAAAGGTAACTTAAATGAATATTCTGGTCAATTCAAAGGATCAAATGTCCTGAAAGATGCAAATGATTTAATTATTGAATATTTAAAGGGAAGTAATTTGCTTCTATTACAAGAAAATTATAAGCATAGATATCCGTATGATTGGAGAACTAAAAAACCAACTATTTTTAGGGCAACAGAACAATGGTTTGCATCTGTAAATGGCTTTAGATCATCTGCTTTAAAGGCAATCGAAGATGTTGAATGGATGCCAGAGACTGGAAAGAAAAGAATTTATTCTATGGTTGTTGGTAGAGGAGATTGGTGTATTTCTAGACAAAGATCATGGGGAGTCCCTATTCCAGTTTTTTATAAGAAAAATGGTAATGACATTCTCCTTAACAAAGAGATAATTAATCATATTCAAGAACTTTTTAGTGAACATGGAGCAGATATTTGGTGGGATTGGGATGTTAAGAATCTTTTGCCAGAAAATTATGCAAAAGAATCTGATCTTTGGAAAAAAGGAACAGATACAATGGATGTTTGGTTTGATTCAGGATCTAGCTGGGCCGCAGTATGTGAACTAAGAAGTGAATTAAAGTATCCAGCAGATCTTTATTTAGAGGGCTCAGATCAACATCGAGGATGGTTTCAGTCTTCTTTGTTAACATCAGTTGCAGTCAATAATAAACCTCCATATCAGAAAGTTTTAACTCATGGTTTTGCACTGGATGAAAACGGAAGAAAAATGAGCAAATCTTTAGGAAATGTTGTTGATCCAAATATGATTATTAATGGAGGTAATAATAAAAAGACTGATCCTGCTTATGGTGCTGATGTTTTAAGGCTTTGGGTAAGCTCAGTAGATTATTCAGTAGATGTTCCAATTGGTTCAAATATACTAAAGCAACTTTCAGACGTTTATAGAAAAGTTCGTAATACTGCAAGATATCTTCTAGGTAATATTCATGATTATGATCCTAAAATTGATAGTTTTGAAATTGATCAATTGCCTCTCTTAGATCAATGGATGTTAGGTAGATTAGTTGAGGTTACAGATAAAATATCAAATGCTTATGAAAATTATGAATTTTCAAAATTTTTCCAAATTTTGCAAAGTTTTTGCGTTGTAGATCTATCAAATTTTTATTTGGATATTGCGAAGGATAGGTTATATGTAAGTTCTAAATCACAATTTAGGAGAAGATCTTGTCAGTTCGTCATGTCAAAAATTGTTGAAAATTTAGCTGTACTTATTTCTCCAGTGCTTTGTCATATGGCTGAAGATATCTGGCAAAATATTCCATATTCAGTTGAAGAAAAATCAGTCTTTCAAAGAGGATGGCCAATATTTTCGCAATCATGGAAAAATCAAATACTTAATGAGCACATTGCAAATTTAAGAAATTTGAGAGTTGAAATTAATAAGGCAATAGAAGGATGTAGGAACAAACAAATAATTGGAGCAGCTTTGGAAACTGAAGTTAATTATTTACCTGAAGATAAAGCTTTAAAAGATTCACTTACTTGGCTAAAAGAATTTGGCAATAAAGACGTAGATTTATTTAGAGATTGGCTTATAGTATCAAACTTCCAAGTGGTATCCGATTTGGTGGAGAATTCTCTGATTATTGATAACAATGCACTTGGTAAAATTCAAATAAATAAAGCTCAAGGTCAAAAATGTGATAGATGTTGGCATTATCAAAAAGAAACTTTTAATGGAATCCAAAATACAAAATTATGCAAAAGATGTTCAAATATTATTAATTTTGAATTTATTTAAATCCAGTTTTTTTGATTCAAAAAGAAAAATTGAGTTTTGATTTTCTCTAATAAAATTTTCTTCGGTTTCTGTTAAAGGTGCTTTATAAAGTTTAAAGTTTGAAATTGTATAAGAAAGTGTTATTACTTTTTTTCTGAATCTATTTCAATTGGATGAGTTGTTGAGCTACTGAAACCTCTGAAAATAATTATTTCTAATAGTTCTTTTTGATTTCCTTTTAGAATGAATCCCTCTAGTTTAAGTATCCTATCAGGTATCTCAAAACTTATTTTTTCAAGACTATTTATTAAATCATTTTTTGCCATTTTCTGAGAAGCAGGAGTTTCTTCCATTTTTGGGTAGTTTGATTATTGACCATTGAATAAGGCCTAAAATATAAATTAATAATGAAAATAATCCTAAGAATTTTGATATCGGCTGGGTAAAGTTAGCTCCAAAGAAAAAATTAAATAAATTTTTTATAATTTTATATAAATTTGAAGAAGGCTGTAGCCATATTGCACACGCATAGGAATTAATAAAAGAAAAGCAGTTGAAGTTTTGTAAACTTTGAATAAAGAAATTGAGAGATATAAAAGTTATCGCCCATCTCCATATTTTTGTCGTTGTGGTAAGGAAGTAAGAAAAATCATATTCACTTAATTCATCATTAATATCGTTCCAAAACCAAACTGAAACAGTCATTAATAATGTTGAAATATTTGTTATCGCAAGAGCATAATTATACTTTCCTATTAAAAGTAGAAGGCTTATAAAAAATAAAAGGGATACTTTCCAGTAAATTGATAGAAGTTTAATAACTGCTTTATTTCTTTTTTTAACTGACCAGAAGGATAGAGTAACAGGAATACCAATAAGGAAAATTATTGAAAGTTGAAAGGATAGCCAAATAGAAAGTTGATTAAAAACGTTCAAAACTTTTTCTTTTTAAACACATAATAATTAAACATCAAACTGTTACTTTTGAGCTTACTATTGTCATAGTTATGAATATTATGCATTCTTATATTATTGCCTAGGAATAGATTGATAATTGTATGAGACAGCATGTTAATCCCCTTAGTAGTAATTTCAATCAAATTGAGAGAATACCTTCTTTGAGGGAAATGTTTGGTGATTCTAAATCGAATCTTCATTTGGATATAGGTTGTGCTGCTGGTGAGTTTCTATTTGATTTAGCTTTACTTAATCCCAGTTGGAATTATTTAGGAATTGAAATCCGTGAGAAATTAGTCACAAATGCTAAATTAAAAGTGATTGAAAAAGAAATCAAAAATCTATATTTTATATTTGGTAATGCTAATAATATTTTGAATGATGTCCAAAGTAAATTTATTATCAAAAATCTAAAAAGTCTTTCTTTTAATTTTCCTGATCCATGGTTTAAAAAGAGACATTATAAAAG
Organism: uncultured Prochlorococcus sp.; assembly: GCA_902558895.1. Lineage (GTDB taxonomy): Bacteria > Cyanobacteriota > Cyanobacteriia > PCC-6307 > Cyanobiaceae > Prochlorococcus_A. The sequence goes on along the minus strand of CACEFS010000008.1, from coordinate 5,650 downwards.
GCGTGTAATTCAGCCAGAATTTATTAACGTTCTCTCTAATTCATTGCAAAAAGGGACCTTAATTTTTATAAAAACGGATGTAAAAGATTTATTCGATTATATGGATTACACCATATCAAGTAATTTTTATTTTAAAACAATAGATAAAAAAGATTTTAATTATTCCGAAAGTTTTAATCCAAATAAAGTTAAAACCAATCGGGAAAAATATGTGATTGTTAATCAACTTGATATTTTTGAAAGAATTTATATAAAAATTTAATTCATCATTATTTTATTATTTTATCAATTTCTAAAAAGAGTTTGTTTGTAATTTCGCGTGATAAAGAATCAACTTTCTTAGGATTTTTGGCCTCAACTAGGACTCTCATAACGGGTTCTGTACCGCTAGGCCTTATATAAACTCTACAATTATCCGAATATATTTCATGAAAAAACGATATTGTTTGATCAATCAACATTTTGGTTTCTGGATTTAATTTCTTAATATTAAAATTCAAATTAATATTGGTTAGTTTTTGAGGATAAGGTTCGAAACTACTTTTAAGCCAATCATTTAAATTAATATTTTTCTTTTTACAAAATTTAGAAATTTGAAGTGCAGTCAATATCCCATCTCCAGAAAAGTTATTAATTTTTGAAAGTATATGACCTGACTGCTCACCTCCTAAAACTGCTCCTTTTTCCTTAATTGCGTCATACACATGTTTATCTCCAACATTAGTTCTATACAAAATTCCTCCAATTTTCTTCCAGGCCTTTTCAAACCCTAAGTTTGCCATTTGCGTTGATATTAATAAATTATTTGTGAGAATTTTTTGTTCTAAAAGTTCTCTACCCCAAAGAAAAAGAATGTGATCTCCATCTAAAACATTCCCTTTTGAATCTATGCCAATTACTCTATCAGCATCCCCATCGAAGCTAAAACCCATATCTGCAGGACTCTCTCTCAATGCTTTTTTTAATGGTTCGAGGTTAGTAGAACCACAATTCATATTAATTTTTAACCCATTTTTAGAGTTATTGATAACTCTTACATCAGCACCAAGAGATTGAAAAATATTTTTTGCGCAGGTTGCTGCTGATCCATAGCATGTGTCTAATATTATTCTCAACCCGCTTAGATTTTCTCCATCCATTGTTTGGATTAGGCTTTTGATGTAAATATCGATGAGATCTTTATTTGGATTTCGGGGAATCACTTTTTTAGGAACTGAGATTTTGTGACTTGACTCTTCAATTAATTTTTCAATTTTATTTTCAAAATATTTGGTAATTTTTTGACCATTATGATCAAAAATTTTTATGCCATTATATTCTGGCGGATTATGACTTGCAGATATCATGATCCCACTACTTAGGTTTTCTTGTTGGATTAAAAAAGGTATAGCTGGGGTAGGGCAGATTCCAAGATTTATAAATTTTTTTCCACTATCGTTTATACCTTGAGTTATTGCTTGAAGAAGAATATCTCCACTAATTCTTGTATCTCTTCCAATTATTATTGGACTTTTCTTCTCTAAGCTCGAACCTAAAGCATATCCCACTTTGTAGGCTAGTGAATAGTTTATCTCTTCATTAAATCTTCCTCTTATTCCATCAGTTCCAAAGATTGATTGCATAATTAGATTTAAGGAATTAAAGAAATTTTGATATTTATTTATTTATTATTTTATCAGTTGATTAAAAGCTTATAGATTTCAGTTCTCTTTATTTGTTTAATTTATTTAGGATGTTTTTAGTTAAAATTTTAATAGTGCAAACTGAGAGTCGCGAACAAATTTTAAAGACAAATTTAAAAACAATACTTATTTCTATTATATCTATTGTTATGATTTCCCTGCTTTTGTTTAAAAATGTCTTATTCAAATCAAATTTTTTGCTTAAGAGTTTTGGAGAATTATCTGTTGATCCTGCAATAGCTTTTGCAAATAATAAGCCTACATTTCTGGAATTTTATGCTGAGTGGTGTGAAGTTTGCAAAGAAATGGCTCCGCAAGTTTCTGCTTTGAAAGATGAATACGAAAAAGGTATAAATTTTGTTTTCTTAAATGTTGATAATCCAAAATGGGGCAATTACATCCAGAAGTTTGCCGTCAATGGGATTCCTCAAGTTAATCTTTTTGATAAAAAGGGTAATTTAATATCTACTTTTATTGGCAAACAGGATGAAATAAAAATAAGAGAGTCTATTAATAATTTAGAAAAAGAAGAGAAATCCCATGAGGAAATAATCAATTCTGAATTTTCAATAATTCAACAAAATAAAAATAATGAGGTTAGTCCTCGTAGTCATGGATAATTCTTACCATTCTAGAGATTTCGATACAATCGGAAAGCTTTGTTTAAAAATAGACTTGCAATTTTGGGCGATAGACTTGTGTTCTTTTTGGGTACCGTGAGCTGATCTTAAATGAATGTAATGGATCCATGATCTGCATGAACCAGACATATAGATTCTTGTTGGAGTTGCTAATGGTAAAACAAATCTTGCACATTCTTTTGCCACGCCTTCAGCAAGTAAATCTTCATATAATTCCGAAGCAGCCTTAAAATGTAAACCAATTTTTTCGTTGAATCTTTTTTTTAACTCATCAGGGAGGTCCGGAATTGAATTTTGCCTATTTTTAAAATCTTGACGCCTTAACTCTGGTAAGGGAATAGTACCCAATTGAGAACTATCTGCATATCTCTGTGAAAATTCTTGGAATGTAAATGATCTATGTCTTAAAATTTGGGCAGCGATCCCTCTGTTAGTTTCTATTTGTAATGTCATAAAAGACTGTTCAAAAACACTCCAATGTTCATTTTTAATGCAATAACTCAATAATTTCGAATAGTCCTCGTTTTCCTGATTTTTTGGATTACTAACTCTTGCAATATAAGCCATTGTTTTTTCTGCATCCGGAGTTAGAGAGATTAGTTCAACTTTACTCATTTTAGATCTTTGCTAGAGTCACTTTTTCTGGTTGGTTTTGATATTTACCTCTTCTATCTTCATAGGTTGTAGAGCATGGATCACCTTCAAAAAAGAGTAATTGGCAAATACCCTCTTCAGCATAAATTCTGCAATCTGCACCTGAACTATTGCTAAACTCTAAAGTTAGATGACCTTCCCAGCCCGCCTCTGCGGGCGTTGTATTAACAATAATTCCTAGTCGCGCATAAGTACTTTTGCCTATACAGATTACAGTTATATTTTCTGGTACTTTCATCTTTTCTAAAGCCACTCCTAAACCATAGGAGTGAGCAGGAAGAATAAAAAAGTCTCCATCATTATCATGGTGAAGAACAGTTTTTTCTAAATTATTAGGATTAAACTTTTTGGGATTCATCACAGTCCCAGGAATATGTCTGAAAATTAGGAATTCTTTTGATGAAAGTCTTAAATCATAGCCATAAGATGAACATCCGTAACTCAAAACTGGCTTTTGTTGATTGTCAGGTTCAAGATGCCTCACCAAATTTGATTGAAAGGGCTTTATCATTCCTTCAGAAGCTTTTTGATTTATCCAGAGATCATTTTTTAGCATTGTTTTATGAACGAAGTTCTGTTATTTGGTTGGCCATTAATAATAAATCTTTAGGAATATCTGTACCAGTAAGGATTACATCTCCTGATATAAATCGGTTTTCAAGTGTTGAAATCAAATCATCTTTATCGATGATTTTCATCTCAATAGCTAAAAAAATTTCATCAAGTATGATTTGGTCATTCTCGCCAGACTTTATTTCTTTTTTACAAAAATTCCATAATTCAATGGTAGATTCATGAATGGATTTTTTAAAATTTTTATTATTTTCAATTTCTTCAAAATTATATTGATCAAAGGAATGTGATGATCTTACCCAGGTTAAATTACCACATAACTTTACTGCATTTTCAACTCCTTGTTTGACTCCGCCTTTCATAAATTGTATTAATAGCACTTTCCTGCCAATCGCAGCGTTTCTTAGAGAGTCTCTAATAATAAATGGGTAGCTTCCTCTATATGAAGATTGATAGATTTGAATTTGTCCGTTTTGTGCAAATCTTTTTAGGTTTATTTTGTTAGAAGTATTTATTTTTACAACATCAATATTACTTTTGGAATATGTATGAGATGAACTATTTACCATTATTTAAATTCTTTCTACATGCAGTATAATTAGAATTTATTGACGCTGCATATAGTGTAATTTTACTTAAAAAAGGGTAGCGAAAGTGGAAAATGACTGAAAAAGAACTTATTGATATTCTAATAAGAATTGGAAATTGTTACTGTTGATACAAGATATTTCAGGTTGGCTTCTTAAATTTTTTAATAGTAAAGATATTCATGATACCTGCTTCACGAGGATTCAACCGCTTTAGTTCGCAACAGTCCGGACAAAGTAAAATTAACTCTATTGGAGAACGATTTCCAATTAATAGAACTTTAATGGAAGTTATTAAAGGTCTAGATGGTGCAAGCACAGAAATGGTTGAGAGATCTAAAACAATCTTTTTTCCAGGGGACCCTGCTGAGAGGGTTTATCTTATAAGAAGAGGGGCAGTAAGACTTTCAAGAGTTTATGAGTCAGGTGAAGAAATAACTGTTGCTCTTTTAAGAGAGAATAGTCTCTTTGGTGTTTTATCTCTTCTAACAGGCCATAGATCTGATCGTTTTTACCACGCTATAGCGTTCACAAGAGTTGAAATGATAACTGCACCTGCAAATTCTGTCTTAAGAGCTATAGAGGAAGATGCATCAGTAGGACTTTTACTTTTACAGGGTCTTTCAAGTAGGATCCTGCAAACTGAAACAATGATAGAAACTCTCACACATAGAGATATGTCTTCTCGTTTAGTGAGTTTTTTAATGGTTCTTTGTAGAGACTTTGGAGTTGCAAGTGAAAAAGGCATTACAATTGATCTAAGGCTTTCACATCAGGCAATTGCTGAAGCTATTGGTTCTACAAGAGTAACCATAACAAGATTATTGGGAGATTTAAAGGATTCAGGGCTTCTTAACATTGAAAGAAAAAAAATCACAGTGTTCGATCCAATTGCTCTTGCAAAAAGATTTAATTGATTCATCATAAATTATGATGTATTGAGTGTATGCAAAAGTGTGGCTTGGATTTTAATTGTTTTCTTAATATTACTAGGGGGATTAATTGCACCATTTGGGGATATTCTTGGCACAAAGATTGGTAAAGCAAGATTTAGTATCCTAAAATTAAGACCAAAAAAAACAGCAACTATAATAACGATAATTACTGGCGGTTTTATTAGTTCAATATCAATAGGGTTGTTGATTTTAGTAAGTGAAGAATTCAGACAGAGACTTTTTGTTGATATTCCTTTTTTGCAAAAAACTTTAGATGAAAGTAAAAAGGCTTTAATTCCTCTACAGGAAGAACAAAAAGAACTTGAAGGCAAAATTATTCAAAAAGAAAAGGAGTTAAACCAATTAAAAAATAATGTTAAAGAATTTAGGAGAGGAAATATTGTTATTAGAAGAGGACAAACTTTATTTATTGCTGAGATTAATTCTAGCTCAAATATAAAACTAGACTTAACAAAAATTTTAAATGAAGCTGATAAATTTGTCAGGAAAATTGTTGTCCCAACTAATAAGGAAGCAAAAAGTATTCTTTTGTGGAGGCCTAGTGATATTAAAAAAAT
>CACEFS010000007.1 GCA_902558895.1 uncultured Prochlorococcus sp. | reverse complement strand
AAGTGGAGTCCTTCCAGACTCCTTGTATCATTTGGTTGATAAGGCTGATATAACCCCATCTCCTTTAGGATCAAGCAGCAACTGGTGCTGTTTGACGGGAGAAACTAACGATTTTGTTAGCATTTGTGTTTTTGCTCTAACCGAGCCGGCTTCAGTCACCTTCCTTATGCCCCGTCGAAACCATTACAACCCCAAATAGTGGAGTTGAGCGGAATCGAACCGCTGTCCGAAACATCGGTTGAGATCACCTAGTCCAATTGGACATTTATATTCTGACAGGCAAAATGGTTATTGAATAGTTTTTTACTAAGTTTTATCGTATATGAATGTAGTAGCATCATCTCCGGAGGGACTAGAGAAATCTTTAGCAGAAGAAATTTCAAATTTAGGCGGCTTTAATATTAATACTTATAAAAGATTTATTAATTTTGAATGTGATTTTGAAACTTTTTATAGAGTTCATTTCTATTCCAGATTAGCTTTTCGTTTTTATAGAGAAATTGCAAGTTTTAATTGCTATGACAAGCAATCTTTATATGCGGGGGTTAGAGATTCATTTGATTGGTTAAATTGGTTGCATTTTGATAATACGTTTAATGTTCAAGTGACTGGGAGAACATCTTCTTTAAGTCATACTCATTTCACTGCTCTTGAAGTAAAAAATTCTATAACTGATTTGCAACAGGCAGTTTGGAATAAAAGATCAAATATTTCTCTAGCTAATCCTGATTTTATAATTCATCTGCATTTAAATAATAATAAAGCAATTCTTAGTCTTCAAAGCAGCGTTGAAAGCTTACACAAAAGAGGCTACAGACCCGCAATTGGAAATGCTCCATTAAAAGAAAATTTAGCTTCTGGATTGATAAATATGACTCAATGGAATGGCAAAGTTCCATTATTAGATTTTATGTGCGGCTCGGGAACTTTTTTAATTGAAGCAGTCAACCAATACCTTGGAGTTCCCATAAATATTGATCAAGTATATCTTTTTGAGAATTGGTTGGACTTTAGGAAAGATATTTATCTTAATGAAAAAAATAAGGCAAAAAATAAAATTATAAATTATGAAAAATTGCCAACAATAATAGGATGTGAAATTAATAAAAAGGTTTTTGAGCAGGCGAATATAAACATATCATTAGCTGGATTAGAAAATTATATTGAGCTTATAAATAGTGATTTTTTAGCACTCCAATTAAGTTGCACACCTGGGATAATCATATGTAATCCTCCATACGGCAAAAAATTAGGCGATGAAAATGAATTGATTTATTTATATGAACAAATGGGAATCTTTCTAAAGAATAATTTTTCAGGTTGGGAATTTTGGCTGCTAAGTGGGAATCCAAAACTAACAAAATATTTGAAAATGAAATCTTCATTGAAAATTCCTGTTAGTAATGGGGGAATAGATTGTAGATGGATAAAGTATTTAATAAGGTAATTTATTTTTTGCCTAAAACGGCTTTTGTTGTCTTGCCTAAACCCTCTAATGTTTGAGGAAGATATGGACCTTTGGCTAATTTTCCTCCAAGTTTTAAACTTAAGCCTGCAAGAACTAAATCGATAAATATTATGAGTAATAAATTATATTCAATATTCCAGTTATTATATTTTGTTAGAAAAAGGTAGAAAATAATATGGATGCAAATTAGTACTAATAATAATAATGTGCTGCCAATTGCCAAAAAAATTCCGCCACTAATTAATCTTCTTTTTTCTCTATCTACTTCTTGAAGAGCTATTCTTACATGCAAATCCATAACTGAACTTGCAATCGCTGAAATTCTGGAGGCGGTATTTGCAAAGTTTTTATTTTTTGGTTTTTCCATATTATTTTCTACCACTGTTTAGGAGCGTTCCTATTAGTAAACCAATACCAGCCGCAATAGCTATAGACAATAATGGTTTTTTTCTTATAGGACTTTCTATTTTTGGTCTAAGTGTATTGTTAAGTTCTTCTAATAATTCTTCTAATTGACTTTCTATAGGCTCAATTTTTTCTGATATTTCCCAATTATTTTCTCTTATTGAATCAATTATTTCAAATAGTTGGTTTTTTATTCTAATTGCTGAGGTTCCACTATGGCTTGCTATTACTTCAACTAAATCGTCAATACTCCCTTTTGTGGCTTCAAGGGTTTGTTGTGCGATGTTAGGCCATTTTTCTTTTATTAAAGGTATTAAACTGTCAATTTGTTCGAGTAACCATTTTTCCGAGAGAATCTCTCTTTCAGGAAGATTAGAGTTATCTTCTTTATCTTCTACTTCTTTGGGAGGATGGTAAGTCTCCATTATTCAAACTTATTTATTTTAAGATTAGACCCTATTTTCTTAATTTGGAACCCTTATCTAAATAATTGTGGGATTTATATAGAATAAAAACATATAAAAGTTTATTTACATTTTATTTATCTACTCTGTTCTGCAAGAAGCTTTTGTTAAGCTATTACTGGAATTATCAATTGAGTTTAAATTTCATCATGGATATTACATTTGCATCATTAATTTTTGCATCTCGCACAATCCCTACAGATTTTGGATTAGTAGCTGCAGCTATCGCTGGAGCTGGAAGTTTGCTATTCATCGCTTTAAGATTTGTTCCTGATGCAGGTAATTAAATCAAAGGGACCATCTTTAAGAAAAAATATCTTTATCTAAACTTTGTTTTGCAAAAAGATTTAATTTATTTATCAACTACATAATGGATAAATGGGTTTTGCTGGAACATGAAGTTTGTAATGCTAAGTCTAAAGATATTCATTATGATTTTCTTGTTGAAAATGGAATAGATTGCTTAACTTGGAAATTTTTAAAACTACCTTTATTAAATCAAGCTTCTATAGAAATTTCTAAGCAGCCAAATCATAGACTTATTTGGCTATCCAGGATAGAACATAAACTTTCTGATAATAGAGGTTTTGTAAAAAGAATTGATCATGGAATATTTAAAAACGTTTCTACAGACTTGGACTCTGAAAATTATCGATTCATTTTGGATGGTGAACTTCTTTCTGGTTTCTTCGAAATTTCGGCTAATTCTTGTAGATTGAGCAAAAATTATTAATATTCATTTATAAATAAACGTAATATTTCTATTGAGAATTTTTGCAAATTAGTTATTCTTATTTAGCTATTGAGACTTGAGATTGGTACATATCAATCAGGTCGAGTTTGAAAATTTTAAATCTTTTGGGGGAAATGTAAAAATTCCTCTTGAAGAAGGTTTCACTGTGGTTACGGGCCCTAACGGTTCTGGGAAAAGTAATATTTTAGATGGAATTTTATTCTGTTTAGGTCTAGCTAATAGTAGAGGGATGAGGGCTGAAAGATTACCAGATCTAATAAATAACTCCAAAGTTAAAGAGGGTAAGTCATCAGAAACATCTGTATCAGTAAAATTTAATATTCAAGATTGGTCTCCCAGAGAGGACCTTCCGCCTTTGGAATTAGAGGAAGAAGAAATTGCCCTTAATAAAGGTCAAAAAGAATGGGTAGTTTCCAGAAAATTAAGGCTTATGCCAGGTGGTTCTTATGCTTCTACTTATACTTCTGATGGCAAACAATGCACCTTGCAACAAATACAGAGAATATTAAGAGATATTAGTGTTGATCCTGAGGGAAGCAATGTTGTTATGCAGGGTGATGTAACAAGAATAGTATCAATGAATAATAAGGAGAGGAGAAATCTTATTGATGAATTAGCAGGAGTCGCACTTTTTGATACAAGAATAGAACAAACTAATGCAAAATTAAATGACGTTTTCGAAAGACAAGAAAGATGTGAAATTTTAGAAAATGAATTGCAATCTAGTAAAAATAAGCTTGAAAAAGAATGTGAAAAAGCAAAGCGATATAAAAAGTTAAAGGCAAAACTATCACAAATAATAGAATTAGAGAAAGTTCTTATTTTTGAAAAACAAGTTAAGCATGTTGAATCTATAGAAAAAAAAGAAAGTGAAATTGAAAAAAATAAAATCTTGTTTAATAAAGAAAAAGAATCTATTAGTAAAGAAATATCAGTTTTAGAAGATGCTTTGAAAATACTTGTTGATGAGCTTAAGGAGAAAGGAGAGGATACTTTGATAAAAGTTAATTCTGATATTGGAAGTGTTAATTCTAGCTTGAGAGAACTTGATAGGATATCAAGTCTCAATAAAGAAGAAGGTATTAAATTACAAAAACAGAGAGATGAAATTGCAATTTCTAAGAGGAATATCGAGTCAGAAAAGATGAGGCAAGAAAATTTCGATGATAATTTTTTAAATCAATTGAACTTGCAAATTGACGATCTCACTTTAAAACACAAACTATCAAGAAAAAAGCTTTCTGATGCGGCTGGAGAATCTGGAGAATTCTCAAAACAAAGTATCAAATTAAATGCTGAGCTTGACAGTATAAAAAATCAAATTAATCCTTTGGAAATAAAAAAAAGGAAAATTGAAGAAGAAACTATTCAAAATAATATTCAAAAAGATGAGATATTGTCACAGATCGAATCCTTAGACTTAGAAAAGCAGAAACTTTTTCAGGGAAATCAAAGAAAAAAAGAGACATCTGATATAAAGAATAAAAACTTGGCAAGTAATAGCGCAAAAATTAATTCTTTAAAAAATGAAATCGATTTATTAATTAAAACTAAATCAAGGCTAAATAACGAGCAATTAAGGCTTGAAAAGGATTTATCTAGATTCGAAAGCAGGAAGGAAGCTTTGAACGAATCTAGAGGTTCATATGCTCTCAGAATTCTCTTAGAGGCAGGGTTAGAGGGTATACATGGTTATGTAGCGCAACTTGGAGAGGTCAGTGAGAAAAATAGATATGCATTAGAAATTGCTGCTGGAAATAGATTAGGACAAATTGTTGTTGATAATGATCATATTGCTGCAAAAGCAATTGAAATTCTTAAAAAGAAGAAAGCGGGAAGATTAACTTTTTTACCTTTAAATAGAATTAAAAGTCAAAAAAAGAATTATGCAATTTCAAGATTTGAAAATAACAGGGAGAATGGATTTATTGATAAAGCTATTAATCTAATTACTTTTGATGAAGTTTATTCAGATGTTTTTCGATATGTTTTTGGAGATACTTTGGTTTTTTCAGACTTATCCTCAGCTAGGTTATCTATACAAAAAAATAGGTTGGTTACCTTAAGTGGTGAATTATTAGAAGCAAGTGGTGCTATTACAGGAGGCAGTAAGTTAAATAAAGATTTGGCTTATAGATTTGGAATTAATAATGATATTGATGATTCCAGTCCTATAAAAGAAAGATTATTAGTTATCGAAGAAGCTTTAAAAGAGTCAAATAATGATTTGATACTAAAAAATAATAGACTTAGTATATTAAATTCTAACCGCAGTCAAATAATTGAGGATTGTGCCTCATTTAATAAAGAAATTGAAGTAAATCAAGATTCTCTTAAAGCTGTTTCACAAAGAATTGAGGATTGTAAATCGAGATTAAATAAACTTGATACTGCTAATAATTTATTAGTTAACGAGTTAGGTCATTTAAAAAATCAATTGAAGCCTTATCACGATAAGTTTGATAAACTAAAAACCATTCAAAAGTTAAATTATGAAAAAAATCAAAAATCATCATTAATAGCTTTTAATGACGATTTTAATAATCTTGATAAAAAACTTGAATTACTTATTAAAGAGAGAAATATATTGCTAGATAAAAAGAATCAATTTGCTTTAAACAAAGAGCGTATCAATAGTTCATTAAAAATTACTTTACTACAAGAAAAAAACTTGCAGGAATCTATTAAACAACTCGCAATTGCTCATAGTGAATGGATAGAAAAAAGAGATCAATTTAAAAAAGAGCTTTCAGATCTCGATAATCAAAAAAATTCTCTAGAGAAGAATTTAGGTTTATTGAGAAGGAAAAGAGATGAATTAAACTCTTCAATTTCAAATAAAAGGCAAGAATTTAATAACTATCTGTTAAAGCTTGAATATCTTGAAAGGGATATGCATTCCTTTAAAGAAGAGTTGAGGAGCGAGAAAATAAAATTAGAAAATTTTAAAAAAGATCTACCTAATCCTTCCCCAGAGTTTGAAGAATATGAAGGGAAGAGTCTTGAATCTTTGCAATCAGAAATTTCGATCATAAATGCAAAACTACAAAGCTTAGAACCTGTCAATATGTTAGCTCTTGATGAATTAGAACAATTAATTGAGAGATTAAATGGTTTGCGAGAAAAGTTAGAAATTCTATCTAATGAAAGATCAGAATTATTGCTGAGAATAGAAACTGTATCTACGATGCGTCAAGAAGCTTTTATGCAAGCATTTACAGCAGTTGATAGGCATTTTAGAGAAATTTTTGCAAATTTATCTGATGGAGATGGTTTTCTTCAACTTGAAAATCCTAATTCTCCTCTAGAAGCAGGATTAACTTTAGTAGCTCATCCTAAGGGAAAAAATGTCAGGAGATTAGCCTCTATGTCTGGTGGTGAAAAATCATTAACTGCTTTAAGTTTTTTATTTGCTTTGCAAAAGTATAAACCTTCACCTTTTTATGCATTAGATGAGGTTGATAGTTTCTTAGATGGTATAAATGTTGAAAGATTGTCAAAATTAATATCTAATCAGTCATCAAATGCTCAATTTATAGTCGTAAGTCATAGAAGGCCTATGATTAGTTCGTCTGAACGAACAATTGGTGTTGCGCAAGCAAGAGGTTCTAATACTCAAGTTCTTGGGTTACCAAATGCTGCATAAACACACTTTTTTAAATTTATACGTCAGAATGATAAAAAGGTATTTATGAGTTTGTCTAACACATCTGCTAATAAGAATCGCCCTAACTCGGTTCCTAGCGAACGTTTATGGTTAAGGTCAGAATTAATGGGAACGCAAGTTATAACTACTGATACTGGGAGGCGTTTAGGCGTAGTTGGTGAGGTTGTTGTTGATATAGACAGAAGAGAGGTGGTAGCTTTGGGATTAAGAGATAATCCATTTACAAGATTTTTACCGGGGTTGCCAAAATGGATGCCTCTAGAAAGTATAAAGCAAGTTGGAGACGTTATATTAGTTGACTCCTTAGATTCTTTGAGTGAAAGTTTTTCTCCAGAAAGATATGGGAAGGTAATTAATTGTCAGGTGATTACAGAATCTGGACAACTTCTAGGAAGAGTTCTTGGATTTTCTTTTGATATTGAGACTGGGGATTTGATTTCTCTTGTTATGGGTGCTGTAGGTGTTCCGCTTTTAGGTGAGGGAGTTTTAAGTACTTGGGAAATTCCTGCTGAGGAAATCGTAAGTAGTGGTACGGATAGGATTATTGTTTATGAAGGTGCTGAAGAGAAATTGAATCAACTAAGTAGTGGTCTACTTGAGAAGCTTGGAGTAGGGGGTTCTTCATGGGATGAAAGGGAAGCAAATGGATACTCAGCAAATCTTGTACCTGTCGAAAATCAGTTACTTTCAGGTTCTCAATCAGAACAGCAAAATAATTTGGTCGAAGAATATGAAGAAGTTGTTGAACAAGATGATTATGAAGATGATTATGAAGATGATTATGAAGATGAACTTGAATATGTTGAAATAAAAGGTTCTTCAGAGGAAACAAATAACAGAAAAAAGCTATATATGGAAAATGATTATTCTGATCAGATCGAGAATCAAAATAATGTTAATCAAATAGAGAAAAAAAATAATAACGATCTTAAGCAAAAGAAACAATCAACTACTAATTTAACTTCGAAAAGACCAATTCAAAATGCGATTGAAACTTTAGATATTGAACCACTAGATGACCAAAATTTAGTTAAGGATAATAATAAATCAGAAAAAATTGAAATTGATGATCCTTGGTAATTGTTAAAGTTTTTTTATTGAACTTACAATTATAGAAGCAAGTTTTTTTGCGGCACCTTCATCGCCCCTTGCTTTTTTTAGATCATTCCTAATACTTTTTAGTTGATCTCTATTCTTAATAAGAAATAATACCTCTTTTGCAATTTTTTTAGGCGAAATATTACCTATCCTTTCAGGAACAATCATTCTTTTCGCTTTAATATTTGGCCAAGCAAAAAACTTCTTTTTTTTAAAATAAAAATTTTTAATTAAAAAAGTTAGGAATCTATTTATGAATGAAATTTTCCCAATTACTCCCAAAATGCCATCCCAAGCATTCATCATATTTAAATGTTGAGTTGGTAGAACAACTAACATTGGAAGTGTAATTGCTGCTAACTCTGCAGTATTTGCTCCTACAGTTGTAATTGCAAGATCACATTCTTTTAATATTTCATAGCAAGGATGTTGCTTTATTAGATAAATTTTTGTATTTTTTGATGTTTCAATTACATAATCATAACGAGAACCTTTAAAGTTTTTAATTGTTTTGATTTTTGATGAGTAATATTTAGTAATTGGATTTTTGTTGCTTTGAAAAAATAAATATTCGCTTTTATCAGTCGTTGGGGCAATGGGAATTATAAAATTTATATTTTGATTTACTTCAGCAATATGATCAGCAACTTCTAAGAAGAAAGGAATTCCAACAGAAAGCTTTGCTTTTTTAGAACCAGGCAACAATGCAATGTATTGTTTTTCTTTATTTCTTAATGATATTTCATTATTAAGTTTAATATCAGCCATCAAATCGCCAATCACTTTACATTTATGTTTATATCTTTTAGGTATTAACTCTTTTACTTTTATATTCATAGCAGCAATTTCGTTGGTCCATTGAGGCCATCGCGAAACCCATTCAGCATATGTGATATTTAAATAATCTAGTCTTTTAGCTAATAAAATGCTCCACAATTGATCCCCACCAAGAAAAATAACCACCCCTTTTTTTGGCCAATTCGCAAAAGAATGTGGCTTTATTAATAATTTCCAAAAACTTTTGGATTTTGTAATTAATTCGAATTTATTCCATGAATTTGCAACTGCAAATTCTTTACCAGTCGCATTTGGGCAAGGAACTAGGACTAACCTAAGAGTGAAATCTAGTTTATCGTCATCACATCGTGATTTATTTATTTTGTTAAGTTCATCCACTACAGGATTTACCCATGTAGCTAATTCACCAGGACCATTTGAAACTATAACTACTGCAACTGATTTTTTTTCCATTGCAGTTTAACCATAATACATTAAATGCGGACGGCGAGACTTGAACTCGCAAGGCCGAAGCCACACGCTCCTTAGACGTGCGCGTCTACCAATTCCGCCACGTCCGCAAAGGGTTTTCAGCAACCGAGAGATACTCAAACCTTAAAATATAATACATTATTGGCTGAAATAAGCATGTAGTTCTAAAAGACTATTTGGAATATGATGAAAAATTTTTCTATTGCATAAAACAAATTTTTATACATATATAACGTTCTAGGTTGTATTGTAAAAATGTCCTCTGATCACTAAAAAATTTTGTTGAATACTTTGGCAAATAATTTTTTATTTTAAGTCATTTCATTTCTTCAATTTAATTTTCATAATGGTTGAAAAAGTTTTAATTGCTAATCGTGGAGAAATAGCTTTACGAATTGTCAGAAGTTGTAGAGAACTAGGTATTGCAACCGTTGCAGTTTTTAGCACTATAGATAAAAAAGCATTGCACGTTCAGCTTGCTGATGAAGCGGTTTG
This sequence comes from uncultured Prochlorococcus sp., assembly GCA_902558895.1. Lineage (GTDB taxonomy): Bacteria > Cyanobacteriota > Cyanobacteriia > PCC-6307 > Cyanobiaceae > Prochlorococcus_A. The sequence goes on along the minus strand of CACEFS010000007.1, from coordinate 39,142 downwards.
CGTCGGAGATTCATTAAGTAATAAGAGTTATTTAAATATTCCAAATATACTTGCTGCTGCTACATCAAGAGGAGTTGATGCTATTCATCCTGGTTATGGATTTCTTGCTGAAAATGATAAATTTGCTGAGATGTGTAACGATCACGGCATAGTTTTTATTGGCCCATCTCCTAAAGCTATTAGATCTATGGGTGACAAATCTACAGCTAAAGAAACGATGGAGGCAGTTGGAGTTCCAACAGTTCCCGGTAGTAAAGGCTTGTTATCAAATGTTGATGAGGCTTATAAATTGGCAGATGATATTGGCTATCCGGTAATTATTAAAGCGACAGCTGGAGGAGGTGGAAGAGGTATGAGGTTGGTGGAAAACTCTGATAATCTCGAAAAAATGTTTAAAGCAGCTCAAGGCGAGGCAGAAGCAGCTTTTGGTAATGATGGTTTATATATGGAGAAATTTATAAAGAAGCCAAGACATGTGGAAATTCAAATTTTGGCGGATAGGTCGGGTCATGTTGTTCATTTAGGCGAGCGAGATTGTTCAGTGCAAAGAAGACATCAGAAGTTACTAGAAGAGTCTCCTAGTCCTGCAATTAACACTGAGTTAAGAAAAAAAATGGGGAACGCAGCTATTGCTGCCGCAAAAAGTATCGGCTATGAAGGAGCTGGGACAGTTGAATTTTTAGTTGATGATGATGATAATTTTTATTTTATGGAAATGAATACTAGGATTCAAGTTGAACATCCTGTGACTGAAATGGTTACGGGAGTTGATTTAATAGCTGAGCAAATTAAAATTGCAAGCGGAGCAAACTTAGAATTTAATCAGGGTGATATCCATTTAAACGGTCATGCCATTGAATGTAGGATCAATGCTGAAGATCCTTCTCACAATTTCCGACCATCACCTGGAAAAATAACTGGTTGGCTTCCTCCTGGTGGCCCTGGTGTAAGGGTGGATAGTCATGTTTATACAGGCTATGAAATACCTCCTTTCTATGACTCATTAATTGGTAAATTAATAGTCTGGGGGAAAGATCGTAATACTGCAATTAAACGTATGAATAGGGCTTTAAATGAATGTGCAGTAACTGGTATTCCTACAACAATCAACTTTCATTTAACCTTACTCAATAAATCTAAATTTAAGCAAGGTAAGATACACACTAAGTATGTAGAAGAAGAATTATTGCCAAATTATTGAGAAATAGTTAAATGATTTCTATGAAATATGTGTATTTATTGCAAGTTTTATAAGCCCTTGCTGACCGACTAAAATTTCTCTTAAAAAGCTTATTACTCCAATCCAAATTACGGGTCCAACATCAACTCCTCCAATAGGAGGAACTAGTTTTCTTGTTAAATTAAGAATAGAGCTCGACGGTATTGAAATTAATAACCATAAACCTTTACTTAAATCAATTTTTGGGTACCAGGTAAGTATTAATCTTATTAAAAAGACTATAGTTAGATATGAAAGAGAAATTCCTAAACTAATATCTAAAAATTGAAGAGAGTTTACAAGCAAGGAAATCACAATTATTTAATTCATCTTAATAAATAACCCATTCAAACGTATTTAATTCGTATTATAAATTGAGAATTTAATATTTAATAGTGTTTCAAATTTCAAACTTATTACTAGCCGCAGATTTTTCTGCTGAAGTTGCAAATAATTCTGCAGTTGGAATGATAGGTAGTTTTATTGCCGCTGCCTTGCTTATCGTTATTCCAGCTACTGCATTTTTGATTTTTGTCAGCCAAAAAGATTCCCTCGATCGTACTTCTACTGGAAGACGCTAGTTTTTGTAGAAGTTTTAAGTACACTATATATATAAGGGATATAAGTAACCCTTTTAAAAATAAATTTTTGGAGAAAGAATGTGGTCAATGCTAGTCTCAATTGGGCCAGTATTGTTGGTATAGTTCTCGCAGTATGTGGAGGAGGACTTTATTTTTTAAGGTCTTTTAAACCTGCCTTAGCTAGGGATTATGATGTTTTCTTCGCAGCAATTGGACTTTTGTGCGGAGGAATATTATTTTTTCAAGGCTGGAGGTTAGATCCTATCCTTCAGTTTGGTCAGTTTTTATTAGCAGGAACTACAGTTTTTTTTGCATATGAAAGTGTGCGATTGAGGGGAGTTGCTACTGATCAAGCTAGAAGATCATCTTATTTTGATGATGATCCTATTTCTGATGTTCCCAGAAATTCTAGAGGCAGATTTGATGACAATTATGATAGGTTTGAAGAATCTGAAAGACCATCAAGAAGATTTAAACCTCAAGAAGATGAATTTGAAGAAGACTATACGGAGGGAAGATCTCGTAGGAGTAGTGTTTCAAGAGTTATAACCTCTGCTGCAGCAAGTAGAAGTAGGCCATCTACAAGGGAAATAAGTCAGTTTGAAAATAACGAACCTATAAGAAGAAGACAAACTGTTGAAGATAGAAATAGTAAACAACCAGAAACAAATAACTTTGGTGCGAGAAGAAATTTATCTCGCGATGAAGTTAAAACAGGGTCAAGACCCAGAATGAATCGTACAGTTTCTAGACAAGATAATATCTCTGCTTCTGGTGATTCTTCTCCATTAAGAAAGAAATCCACTAGATCCCCTATTAGGCAGCAAACTTCAACACCTCAAGTAGAAGATGCTTCATTTAAAGATGCTAATCAAGCCAAAAAACAACGTGGGAATCGCAGTGTAAGCTCTTCAGCTAGATCAATTTCAAAAAATCAAAATAGTAGATATAACGTTGGAACAAACAAGAAGAAACCTAGAGATAATAGTTCTAGATTTGATGATTAATTATAAGATTCCTGCCCATTTTAAAAACGATTGTTTACTAAATAATTCAATCAATATTATTGCAAGGAAGCCAATCATTGCAAATCTCCCATTAGTTATTTCAGAATAACTACTCCATCCAAATTTATATTCATCTTTAATTTCTATAGTTTTTTCATCTAATTTATTGTCTCTAATTTGTGCATTGATGTAATTTGAATCTTTCTGCTGTTCTATAAAACTATCATTTTTTAAATTAGTGGCTTCTGAGTTAGTTTGTTCTTCTTTAGAGTTCATTTTTTTGTTAATCCTTAAAATTATACTTATCAGAAGTCAATAATTTCCATTCTCCTTTTCCATTTAATTCTAAAATATTCTCGTGAAAATCTTTTAAGCTAGGTCTATGTCCAACACTAATAAGAGAAAGTTCTCGTTCCTTTAGTAAACTATATAGTCTTTTTTCAGTGTTAATATCTAAAGCACTTGTTGCTTCATCAAGTACTGCAAATCTTGGAGAATTTAGTAAGAGTCTTGCAAAAGCCAATCTTTGTTGCTCGCCTAGGGAAAGAATTCGTGGCCAATCTTGTTTGATATCAAGATTAGGATACCGATCCACTAAGGTTTTTAAATTTACTTCATGAAGTACAGAAGTAAGATGTTCATCACTAAATTTCTTAACTTCTGTGGGATAACATAATTGTTCCCTTAAAGAACCAAGTAACATATATGGTTTTTGAGGTATGAATAATAATTCACCTATTTTTGGTTTTTTAATTGCTCCCTGATTAGGTTCCCATAAACCACTAATCATTCTTAGTAAAGATGTTTTCCCGCACCCAGATGGTCCTACAACCAAAAGTGATTGATTATTGTCTATGCTTAAATTTAAATTTTTAATTATTGTTTTATTTGATCCTGGTGGGCAAAGGTCAGCATTATTAATAAGGATTGAGGGGTAATCTGAAATAACGTTTTGATTGCTTGTTGGACTGGTTTGACTAATGGATTCAACTTTTGATTGGAATCCTTCTAATCTGCCAATACCAGCAGTAAATTTTGCAAGTTCTTCGATTTGATTAACAATGAAAAATAACGAACCTTCAACCATTCCAAATGCAAAGCTCGCCTGAATAAAGCGTCCATAATCAATATCACCTTTAAAGTAAGGGATTGCCATTATTAAATATGGAAAGAAATTTCCAGCATAATTAATGGATCTTCTCATGACGTCGATTATTACTCTCCATATAATCAGTAAATTAAAGTTTCTCACCACTTCCCCTAAGCGTCTTTCAGTTTCACTTCGCTCAGGATTCTCGCCAGAGTAAAAGGCTATTGATTCAGCATTATCTCTAATATGTACTAAGCCATATCGAAAATCTGCTTCATATCTAAGTTGATCAAAGTCAATCTTTACAAGATTTTTTCCAGCAATTAAAAGTATAGAAGTTGCAAATGCAGCGTAACCAAATAAAGAAAAAGTAAGTGTTGTACTAATACTCCATAAAATAAGGATATTAAGTGAAAATGTTAGTAGGGCATCAAAAATACCTAATGTGAAAGAGAGACTTTGGCCGGTAAAAGCTCGGGTATCATCTGTGATTCTTTGATCAGGATTATCTACATCGGTTTGTTCTTCATCATTGGGATTTAATTGGTAATAAGCTTTATTAGTCATATAATCTTTGACTAAACTTTTTGAAAGCCATTCTCTCCAAATTATTCCTAATTTATATGTAAAAAATATTTGGGAAACACGTATTGGTAGAGCCACAACGAAACAACAAGCGTAAATCCCCAAGATCCGATAAAACCCATCTTCTTGTTTTTCTACCAAAGCATTTGTTAAATCTCTCGCTATGAATCCAATACCTGCATTTATTCCGTTTACAGCTAAAAGCATTAATACAATTATCGCAAGGAATAACCAATGTAACCATCTACGGTTTTTTAATTGACGTCTTAAGCTAAAAAAACTGCCTGACCCAATTAGAAATAAAGCAGAGAAAAGCAATCCCCAGCTACCAGCCCAAATTGAATTGACAGTACTTACTACACCTCCGAAATATTTTTCAAGAAAAATTGGTTTAAAGCTTTCAAAAAAACTGATTATTCCTGTAAGACCAACAAGTACTACTCCACCAACACAAAATAAAAGTGAAATCAAAAGCCATATGAATTGAAATCCATTACATTGATCTATGGGAAGAAAAAATGGCTGAGATAGCTTCCTTAATTTTTGTAATTGGTACAGTATTTTGGATTTATTGTTAAATGATTTATTCATTACTCTACTAGTTTTATAAGATAATTATAACTTTTAGCAGTCTATTGACTAAAGCCAATAAATGAAAGTGCCCAGTCCGGTAAATTTAAATAATTCAAAATTGTGGTATCAAATTCATGAACTTTTGGAAAAGATTTATCTAATATCCACCATAAAAGAAAAGGTAGATTAAATAAAATTTGTAATTGCCATTTATAAGTTAAAACGCTCCAAATTTTTACAAGCTTAATTTTAAGTGAGTCGTCTAGCTCTTCCCAATTTTTTGAGATTAAATTGAATAAATTTTTGGATTCTGTATTTAAGGAATCTGGAGTATTCATTTTGTTTTTACTTATTTATAACCCATTAACATTTCTTTCGAGAGTTTTAACCTGGGGGCCAACGCATTTTTCTTCCAGATAAAAAATGAATATGTAAATGAAAAACTGTTTGTCCTGATTCTGCTCCAGTATTAATTACTGTTCTCCAATTAGTTAAATTTTTTGATTTAGCTATTTTGCTACCCACATAAAGTAAATGACCTAATAAATTCGTTTCTTCTTCAATACAATCTAATAAGCTAATAATTGGCTTTTTTGGAATCACTAAAAAATGTACTGGTGCTTGCGCTTGGATATCATTAAACGCAACACAAAACTCATCTTCATAAAGCTTATCGCAAGGTATTTCTTCGTTAATTATTTTTTGAAAAATTGTAGTTTCAGGCATTAGATTAATTAATGGAAATTACGTCTTTTTCGTTAAACCCTTCCTTTATAAGTTCTTTGTTCAAATCATCTCTTGATGTAACTCTATCAACAAATAGTATTCCGTTTAAGTGATCCATTTCGTGTTGAATACACCTAGCTAGCAGTCCATCAGCCTTCATTTTACGTGGTCTCCCCATTTCATCTCTAAATTTTAATTTTATAGTGGATGGTCTTACTACATTTAAATAGACCCCAGGTATACTCAAGCAGCCTTCTTCGTATGAATTTAGGGTTGTTCCAAAGTCGGTAATTTCTGGATTGATTAATATTAAAGGCTCTGCTGCTGAATCTTCAAAATTTACATCTATGACAAGAAGTTCTTTATTGATACCAATTTGTGGTGCGGCAAGACCAATTCCTTTAGCTGCATACATGCTTTGGAGCATTTCTCTAGCAAGTTTTCTAATCGATTCGTCAACCTTAGTTATTCTTTTGGAATTATGTCTTAATACATCATCACCAAGTTTATAAATGTCTAGAGATGGCTTACCTGTTTGTTCTTTTGCAATTATTTGTGAGCTTTCATTTGTTCTTGACTTTTTTGCAAGTTGTGAAAAATGGTTTGCCACGTTAAGAAAAGTTTTTAATTGAGAGTTTAGCTATAAAAATACTAGCACTTTAATTTACTTTCTTAATAGTTTTTATAAATGAGCAATAATGATAATTTAAAAGTTGTGCAAACTCAATCTAAAAAAAAAGCTTTTAAGGAATTAACTGTTATAAGGGATATTATTTTTTGGATTGATGTTGTTGACGAAAATCAAAATGAAAATGCCATTTTTGCAAGACCATTTAATTGTAAAGATGCATTGCCTCAAAAATTAACTAGTAAAAAATATAAAATTAAAAATAATTTTCACGGATATGGTGGTAAATCTTATCGGTGTATAGAGTTTAAAAATAATTTTTATTTGATATGGATTGACCAGTTGACAAAGGCATTGTGGTTTCAAATTTTTATAGAGGCAGCGTCAAATGATAGAGGCCAAAATAAGTATCTTGATTCAGTCCAAGAATCTAGACAATTATCTAAATCAATTGAGGGAAATTTCGATTCTTCATTTGTTATTGCTGAAAATTTTTTTTTGTATGGTATTTGCGAAATAAATAATAGAGATTATTTATTTTCTTTAAACCTAAAAAAAACCAAACAAGATATTCATAGAATAAAAAAGTTTAAAAATTTCGCGGCAGAATTATCTTCTAATACTTCTTCTAACTTACTTTCTTGGATAGAGTGGGATTCTCCGTACATGCCCTGGGAGAAAAATGATCTGTTTTTTGCTCAAATAGACATAGATGGAGAGATAAAAAAATTAAAAAAATTCTCAAATAAGCTGATCAATGCCAAAAAAAACGTTTCTTTTTTTCAACCTTATTGGATAAGTGAAACACTTTTAGTATGCTCTGAGGATAGTTCTGGATGGTGGAACTTATTGTTTTTAGATGTTAGTGAAATTGAGAATATTCTTATAAAGAAAAGAATAGAGAGAAATTTGATTGAATATGGAATACCACAATGGGTCTCGGGAATAACATTCTTTGCAGGGGCTATAAAAAATTTATTTTGTATAGCAAAAAAAGAAAATAGTTTAATAGTGGAACAATATATAGATCTTGTCTTAGTTAAAGAATTTTCTACTCCTTTTACCTCAATAAGTGATTTCAGTGTTTTTGGGAATAAAGTTCTTTTAAAAGGATATGGACCTGATTTTTTGGGAATTGTGCTTGAAATTGATTTTGCAAAAAAAGTTTTATCAAATTTTTCTGATCAGATATATATTGATCATATAGAGAATTCTTCCAAACCTGAAACATTTTGGTTTAAAGGTTTTGAAGATAAAATTACTCATTCTTTTCTGTATAAACCGCTTGTAGATAATTTTATAAAGCCACCACTTCTTATTAGAGCTCATAGTGGACCCACTTCAGCTTTTGATGGATCTTACAATTCAGAAGTTCAATATTGGTCCTCGAAGGGATTTTTTGTTGCTGAAGTCAATTATGGAGGATCATCAGGATTTGGTAAATCATATAGAGATAGATTAAATCTTAAGTGGGGGATTGTTGATTCTTATGATTGCAAAGCACTAGCTATTGAATTAATCAAATCAGATCTTGTTGATAGTGAGAAGGTGGTAATTTTTGGTAATAGTGCTGGTGGATTAACTGCTCTGAATTGTTTATTATATGGGTCTATATTTACAGCTGCAATTTGTAAATATCCTGTTCTAGATTTGAAGGATATGCATTACAACACGCATAGGTTCGAAAAAGATTATTTAAATTATTTGGTAGGAAATTATGAAAAAAATCTTGGTGATTATATAAATAGATCGCCAATAAATAACATTTACAAAATAAAAAAACCTATCTTATTGTTTCATGGAAAAAAAGATAAAGTTATTTCGTATAAACAAACTCTAAAAATTCAAGAAATTTTGATTAAGAATAATAAATACTCAGAAGTTATGTTTTTTGAAAACGAAGGGCATGGGTTTAAAAATATTGAAACTAAAGAATTAGTAATGCAAAAATCTCAAGAATTTTTAAAAAATGCTTTGAATATTTAAGAATTGATTTTTAGAAAATCGATAGTATCTTTTAATTTTTCTATAAATAGATCAATTTCTTCCTTATTTGTTGTGAAATTCATGCTTATTCTAGCAGTTGATTTAATTCCAATATATCTGTGAAGAGGTTGACAGCAATGATGACCACTTCTGATGCAAATTCCTTTTGAATCAAGAATTTCAGCAATATCGTTTGAATGTATATTTTTGATATAAAAGGTGGCAAGTGATGCTCTATCTGGATCTATCTCCGGCGATGGACCTATAATTTCAATATTTTCTACTTGATTTAATTTTTCAAATAAATATTTAGTTATGGTCTTTTCATATTCATGAATTTCATTCAGTCCAATTGTGTTTATATAATTTATTGCTTCTGCTAGACCTATCGCTTCCGCAATGGCTGGAGTTCCAGCTTCAAATTTATGTGGTAGCTCGGCCCAAGTACTTGTCTCTTCAAAAACATCTTGAATCATTTCGCCACCTCCAAATAGAGGAGGAATTTTTTCTAGTATTTCTTCTCTTGACCAGAGGAAACCAATACCTGTTGGACCGCAAAGTTTATGTCCTGAACCTGCTAAAAAATCTATTTCAAGATCACTTACATCCAGTTTTTGATGCGCCAAACTCTGACATGCGTCTATTAATACTAAAGATCCCTTTTGTTTAGCTAATTTAGTTATTTCTTTGATTGGATTACAGCAACCTAGAGTATTACTAACATGTACAAGGCTAACAAGCTTAGTTCTAGATGTTAGTTTTGATTTAAAATCTTCTATATCTAATTTCCCATTTTTATCTATACCAATAAATTTTAATTGGCATTTATTTTTTGCTGCGACCATTTGCCACGGAACAATATTGCTATGATGCTCCATTATTGATAAGAGAATTTCATCGTTTTCTTTTAATGAGGATTCACCCCATGATCTGGCCGCTAGATTGATTGCTTCAGTAGCATTTCTTGTGAAAATAATTTCTTTTGCTGAATTTGCTTTTATATATTTGCTAATTAAATATCTTGCATTTTCAAATTCTTCTGTTGCTTTAGCGCTTAATTGATGCGCCCCTCTATGTACATTGGCATTAAAGTTTCTATAGTATTCATCTATTTTTTTTAAGACTTGAATTGGTTTTTGAGTGGTTGCAGCGTGGTCTAAATAAATGATTTGCGCATTACTTTTTAATTGCTTATTTAAAAGAGGAAAGTCTTTCTTAGTTATTTCAGGAAAATTTTTAATCGTTTCCATTAATTCTCATTTAAAAGTTTTTCAAGCAAATCCCATCTATCTTTTGAAACGGGAATAAATGAAATTATTTCTTGAAAGTAAGAACTTAATTGTAGTTTACTTGCTTCTAGTAATGTGATCCCTCTTGTTCGCATATAAAAAAGTTCTTCTTCATTTAATTGCGAAATTGTTGCTCCGTGTTTGCATTTGACATCATCAGCAATTATTTCTAATTGAGGTTTGGTATCTATTTGTGCGTGATTTGATAACAGTAAATTTCTGCTTAATTGAGAAGCATCAGTCTTCTGGGCAATTTTTGGTACTATGATCGAACCTTCAAAAATTGCATGTGATTCATCGTCAGCAAGTGATTTGTTTATTTGATCTAGAAATCCATTTGGACCATTAAAGTTTATTTTTGTATAAGTAGAAATTTGTTCATCTTTTTTGGTTATTTGCATACCCTTGATATTAGTTTTAGCGTTGCCTGAAGATTGTTTAATACTAATTTCAAATCTTGCATAATTGAATTTGAAATGTAAGGAGCCTAAGTTATATTCGCTATTTTGTTGTTGAATTACATTAAGAGAATTTAGTAAATTTGATCTATTTTCACCGTAAGAAACAACACCATGATTTATGGAACTATTTTCTTCTAATAAAAAAAATGTTGACTGGGATAATGAAGAGTTTTCTTTCCCAAGATTTACCTGTAATAATTCAATATCGCAATTCTTTTCTAAAAATATTACGAGGGTTTTTGCGTTTAAAGAATTACTTGATCCATGACTAAAAATTTCAATAGGAGGGATCTTTGATCCATTTATTTTTAATGCCAAGAAATTCTTTGTAGAACTTAAAGAAAGATTTAGTAGGTCACTCCAATTTTCGTTTTGATCAAAACAAGCTATCTGTTCTTTGATATATTTATTTAATTCATCTTCACTTAATTGCTGTATTGAATAGTTTTCTTTTATTAATTTAGTCTGGCAATTTTCACCAATTATAAATCGAATAGTATTTTGAGAACTTTCTGGATAAGGTATATCAAATTTTGGATTTTTTTGATTAACCGAGTAGTTTAAAAATTTGGAAAATTTTGATTTATTTGAAAGTCTCCATAATTCACTTTTAGGATTAGGTAAGGGACTTGATTGTAATTTATGAAGACAGATTTTTTGTATTTCTGTTTGATTGTCAAATAATTTATTAGTTTTTATTTTTTCAATAATTTCCATTTGTTTAAGTCTCTTTTACAAAGTTATCAGTCCATTCATAACCTTTTTTTTCAAGTTCTAAAGCAAGATCACTACCACCAGTTTTTATGATTTGTCCATCTGCCATAACGTGGACATAAGTTGGTTCAATTTCATCAAGTAATCTTTGGTAGTGAGTAATTAATATAATTCCTGTCTTTGCATTAGATATTTTTTTAATTCCTGATGCGACTATTCTAAGAGCATCAATATCTAGTCCAGAATCGGTCTCATCTAATATTGCTATCTTGGGCTCAAGTAAAGCCATTTGCAGAATTTCATTTCTTTTCTTTTCACCACCTGAAAATCCTTGATTTACACTCCTTGATAGGAATGCATGATCCATTTTCACAAGTTCTAACTTTTCTTTAACTAATTCCTCAAAATCAAAAGTATCCAATTCTTCTTTGTTAAGGAATTTCCTTCTAGCATTTGTTGAAACTCTAAGAAATTCAAGATTACTAACGCCTGGAATTTCTATTGGATATTGAAAACCAAGGAAAATGCCTGATTGAGATCTTTCTTCAGGCTCCAAAGAGTTGATATTTTTACCTGAAAATTTTATGTCGCCACTTGTAACATCGTACGAGGGGTGACCTGCAATGATCTTCGAAAGAGTACTTTTGCCACACCCATTTCTTCCCATAATGGCATGGATTTCTCCAGGATAGACAGTTAGTGAAACTCCCTTCAAAATTGGAAGATTATCAGTAGATGCAAAGAGATTTTCAACTTCTAATATTGGATCTGATTCTCTCATTTTGCTTTGCATATCAGTTTAGAAATTGATTAATTAACCTACTGATCCCTCAAGTTTAAGTGCTAGTAACTTATCGGCTTCAGCAGCAAATTCCATAGGTAATTGATTAAATACATCTCTGCAGAAACCACTAACCATCATAGATACCGCCTCCTCAAATTCTATACCTCTACTTTGGAGATAAAAAAGTTGATCTTCAGAGATTCTACATGTGCTTGCTTCATGCTCAATTTCAGAATTGGGTTGTTGAGAATTGATATAAGGAAATGTATTTGCAGAAGCTTGATCCCCTATTAACATTGAATCACATTGACTATAATTTCTTGATCCTGCAGCTTTTGTTCCCATTTTGACAAGGCCTCTATAGCTATTGATTGAATTACCTGCACTTATACCTTTGCTAACAATAGTTGATTTGGTTTTGGGGCCAATATGGATCATTTTTGTGCCGGTATCTGCTTGCTGAAGATTATTGGTGAGTGCTACTGAATAAAATTCTCCTACAGATTCTTCCCCTAAAAGAAGACAGCTAGGATATTTCCATGTAATTGAAGACCCTGTTTCAACTTGAGACCAACTAATTTTACTTCTCTTACCTAAACATTTTCCTCTCTTAGTGACAAAATTAAAAATTCCGCCAACACCTTCTTCATCACCAGCATACCAATTTTGTACTGTTGAATACTTTATTGAGGCATCGTCTAGAGCTATGAGTTCCACAACTGCAGCGTGTAAGGTATTTGTGTCAAACATTGGCGCTGTACAGCCTTCTAGATAACTTACAGAACTCGATTCTTCAGCAATGATTAATGTTCTCTCGAATTGTCCAGAATCTCCACTGTTAATTCTAAAGTAGGATGATAAATCCATCGGACAAGTAACGCCTTTTGGTATGTAAACAAAAGAACCATCACTAAAAACAGCAGAATTTAGGGCTGCAAAATAATTATCACTAGCTGGGACTACTGTACCTAAATATTTCTCAATTAATTCAGAGTGATTTTTTACTGCTTCACTGATTGAGCAAAATATAACCCCATGTTCAGCCAGTTCCTCTCTAAATGTTGTAGCTATAGAAACACTATCAAAGACTGCATCTACTGCTACATTTGTCAGTTTTTTCTGCTCAGTAAGAGGTATTCCCAATTTGTCGAAAGTCTCCAGTAGTTTGGGATCAACTTCATCTAAACTGGAAATTTTCTCTTTTTGTTTGGGAGCAGAATAATAAATAATATCTTGATAATCGATTTGTTTGTAGCCCAATCCCGCCCAATCAGGTTCATCCATCTTTTGCCATTTTTTAAAAGCTTTTAATCTAAAATCAAGAAGGTATTTTGGCTCTTCTTTTTTTTGTGAAATAAGTCTTATTATGTCCTCATTCAATCCCTTTGCAATTTTTTCTGTTTCAATATCTGTAACGAAACCATATTTGTAAGGTTCCTTTACTACATCTTTAACTAAATTTTCGTTAACCATGTTATTCAATAATAACCAATTACAATTAGCTTTATATACTTTAACGAAAGATACCCCTAATATTGAGTTTTTTCCCTTTATTAAAACTAAAAGTTAATGTCAAAAAATTTTGATCTCTCATCAAACCCTCTAGATATCCAAACTATTCAAGAAATTGATAATCTTGATTTTACAATAATGCAGAAGCATCATATTAGGATACTTGCTCATTGCCTCCAGATTTTAAAAATTATCAATATTGAAAATAGTTTTGCGGATGAAAATAAAAATTCCTTGAGAGAATGGTGTGATAATCAATCCAAAAAATTTAATGATAAAAAATTTAGTGATCTTTTTTATCATCAATTAGAGTCTACTTCAATAAAACTAAGTAATTTTTCAAAAAAAATAGGTAAAAATATTGAAGATTTAGAAATAGATGATCTAATACTACTCGTTCAAGAAAGTTAGAACCCCTGAAAATTGATCCCGAAGAAAAAATATATTTTTGTTGAGTCGTTAACAAATTCAGGTAATAAAATTTAAAAAAAAAGAAAATTAATTTACATTTAAAAAAAATCTAAAAAATTCATTTTCTCATTTATACCAACAGTTTTGAAGAGAAATTTCAATTTTGAGAATTTTTGAGTAGTCAGAGGATCCTGACGACAGGGAAAAAAGACACACAATTCTCCAAAAAAAAGAACATACTGATCCCAAACAAAAACGGAGATTTTAAGGTGGCTGATGGGATCATGAATAAAGATCAACTACTCTCACTTACCCTCAGACAATTACGTCAAGAAGCAAGTAAATTATCAGTACCGCTATATAGTCGCAAAACAAAAGTTGTTCTAGTAGATTTAATACTTAAATATCAAGAAAAAACTGTTAAAAAAATACACATCAGTCCACCCACAGAAAAATCTGATGAAGTCTTTGATTCTAATTCTTTCAACAGTAGTGATGAGGTTAAAACGAACGTAGTTTTCTTACCCCGAGACCCAGATTGGGCTTATGTTTTTTGGCAAATTTCAGATGCTGATAGAGAAAAAGCTCAATCTCTGGGAGCCAATAAATTATGTTTACGATTATTTGATGCATCTGGTTCCGAAGGAAGCAACTTAAATCAAGGAACATTAAGGGAGATTGCAGTTGATAGCTACAGTACTGAGTGGTATTTGCCAATCCCACTTGCAGATAGAGACTATAAAGTTGAATTAGGTTATAAATATGGTTTTAACTGGATGTCATTGGCATTCTCCTCTATAAGCCATGTTCCTGCCTCTCATCCTTCTGAGCAAATTCTTGATAAATTTGTACCTTTTAATTTGGATTCTTCTTCTGAGTCGATCCCAGATATTCCAAATCCTGTTGTTTCAGAACAAAATGGTATGCATGAAAGGCTATACCAAGCTGCAACTAATACCACTCTCAGAAGAAAAGTTGGTTCTGAAGAATTTATGGAAAACTTAAATTCAACAAACCTCAATGAAAATCTTACAGACTCAGGCGCTGGTAAATGGTCATCAGGTTTGAATGACTCTGGAAGCGGAATTGTTAAAAATAGATCTTTTTGGCTCGTTGCTGATGCTGAATTAATCGTATACGGAGCCACAGAGCCTTCTGCAAAACTGACAATAGGTGGAGAAGAAGTACCCCTTGCTGCAGATGGTACTTTTAGAATTCAAGTTCCATTTAGAGATGGGACTCAAAAATATGATATTAAAGCTGTTGATCTATCTGGTGAGCAAGAAAAAAGTATTTCAATGAATTTTGATAGAACTACACCTCTTGACGATACTAATGAAAAAGATAATGCTGAGACTGAATGGTTTTAATAAATTAAATTAATGCTGAAAAAAATTGTAGCTTTTACTCCATTGTTCGGGGCGTTAACTTTTCCACTAATTGTTCCAATTACAATTTCTAAATTTGGTGTTAACTATGGAATTCTTAGTGCATTATTAATTTCTTCAATATGGTTTATCGCTATGTTAAGAACCTCCGAAATGCCTCATTAATTTAGTTAGATTTTTGGAAGTTTCTTAAAGATATGACTCAAGTTAATGTAATCAATATCAATTCTCCTTTTCTTGATCAAAAACCGGGAACCTCTGGTTTAAGAAAAAGTACCTTAAAGTTTCAGGAAAAACATTATCTAGAAATTTTTATTGAAGCAATCTTACTATCATTGGAAGATTTAAAAGGTTCAACATTAGTAGTTGGTGGTGATGGCAGATATGGCAATATTGAAGCAATAGAAAAAATTGTCCAAATATGCATTGCTCATAAAGTTCAAAAGGTTATTGTTCCAAAATACGGTTTATTATCTACTCCTGCGACATCACATTTAATTAGAAAAGAAAACGCTATTGGTGGAATTATTCTTTCTGCAAGCCATAATCCTGGTGGGATTGATGGTGACTTTGGAGTGAAATTGAATATCTCCAATGGCGGCCCAGCTCCTGAGATAATTACTAATAAGATTTTCAAGGCTTCACAATTACTTACTAGTTATAAAATTTGTAAAATTCAATTACCTGATTTCA
Source organism: uncultured Prochlorococcus sp. (assembly GCA_902558895.1). Lineage (GTDB taxonomy): Bacteria > Cyanobacteriota > Cyanobacteriia > PCC-6307 > Cyanobiaceae > Prochlorococcus_A. Next base: position 23,495 of record CACEFS010000007.1, on the reverse strand, counting down.
GTGATTTTGGAACTTATTCTTATCGTGAAACTACCTTAGAAATTATCGATGGATTAAAAGATTATTCTAATTTGATGGAAAAAATTTTTGATTTTGATCAAATTAGTGATTTTTTAAAAAAAGACTTCTCGTTAATCTTCGATGCAATGAATGCAGTTACAGGCCCATATGCAAAAAATATTTTTGTTGAAAAAATGGGTCTTGCTCATGATTGTGTCATGAATGGTAACCCGTTAAAAGATTTTGGAGGTTTACATCCTGATCCTAATCTTACTTACGCATCCCACTTGGCTGATTTGTTATTAAATAAAAAATCTTATAGTTTTGGCGCTGCATGCGATGGAGATGGAGATAGGAATATGATTTTAGGAAGTGATTGCTTTGTAAATCCTAGTGATAGCCTAGCAGTTATCACTGCTAACACAAAATGTGTACCAGGTTATAAAGATGGAATTACGGGTGTGGCGCGATCCATGCCAACCAGCTCAGCGGTTGATAATGTTGCTCGAGCATTAAATATACCTTGTTTCGAGACACCTACTGGCTGGAAGTTTTTTGGAAATCTTTTAGATTCTAATTTAATTACTTTATGTGGAGAAGAAAGTTTTGGAACAGGAAGTAATCATGTTAGAGAGAAAGACGGACTATGGGCAGTTTTGTATTGGTTACAAATTTTAGCTGAGAAAAAATGTTCGGTAAGTGATTTGATGCAGAATCATTGGAAACAATTTGGTAGGAATTATTATTCAAGACATGATTATGAGGCAATTCCTTCAAATATTGCAAATCAAATTTTTGGTAATCTAACATCTATGCTCGAAAACTTAAAAGGAAATAGTTTTGCTGGCCATTTAGTTAAAGTTGCAGATAACTTTTCATATTTAGATCCCGTTGATAATTCTATAAGTGAAAATCAAGGTTTAAGATTGGTTCTTGATGATAATTCTCGGGTAATTGTGCGTCTTTCTGGAACTGGAACCAAGGGTGCAACATTAAGACTTTACTTTGAGAAATTTTTCAATCCTCAACAAAATCTTTCGTTAAATCCTCAGATCGCTTTGAAACCCTTAATAAATGATTTAGATGCTTTATTAAATATTTCAAAACTTACTCAAATGGAAACTCCTACAGTAATTACATAGAATTGAAAGTAATTATTTTTTGATTTTATTTATATGCATTCAGAAAATTTATTTACTAATTATTCTCAAATAGAAAATAATGCACCTTTGGCAGATAAATTAAGACCAAAGAATTTGGAAGAATTTTTTGGTCAACAACCAATCCTGAATGAGAATTCGCTTTTAAGAAGTGCAATATTAAACGATAAGATTAGTAATTTTATTTTTTCTGGCCCTCCTGGTGTTGGTAAAACTACTCTAATTGAAATTATTTCCTTTAATACTCGTTCAAAATTAATTAAGTTAAATGCAGTATTATCAAGTGTTAAAGAATTAAGAAATGAAATCGCTAATGCAAAAGATAGATTAATAAATTCAAAAAGAAAAACAATTTTATTTATCGATGAGGTTCATAGATTTACATCAGTTCAGCAAGATGCTTTATTACCTTCAATAGAAAATGGAACTATAACTTTTATTGGAGCTACAACTGAAAACCCTTTCTTTGCTGTTAATAAAGCGCTTGTTAGTAGGTCTCGTATTTTTACATTAATTCCTTTGGCAGAAAATGATTTGCAGAAAATAATTCAAAAAGTAATAACTCACTATTTCAAAAAAAAAGATTCAAAAAAGATATATTTAACTCAAGATGCTATAAGTCATTTAATTAAATTTTCTGGCGGTGATGCAAGAACATTGATCAATGCGCTAGAGATGGCTATAGAAACAACCGCTGAAAATGATGCTAAAGAAATCAACATTAATCTCTCAATAGCAGAGGATGCAATTCAAAAGAAAAATATTGTTTACGATAAAAATGGTCAAAATCATTACGATGTAATAAGTGCCTTTATAAAGTCCATAAGGGGTTCAGATCCAGATGCAACTTTATTCTGGCTGGCGAATATGCTGGAGGCTGGTGAAGATCCTAATTTTATTTTTAGAAGACTACTCATATCTGCTAGTGAAGATATTGGAATAGCTGATCCTAATGCTATAGTAGTTGTACAATCCTGTTGTGATGCTTTTGATAGAGTTGGTTTCCCCGAGGGATTATATTTTTTAACGCAGGCTTCTTTATATTTGGCTATGTCTCTAAAAAGTAATAGTACGAAAACTATTTTTAAAGCAATAGAAACGATCAAATCTACTAATTCTTTTGACGTTCCACTTCATTTACAAAATAATTCTAATAGTTATGTTAATCCTCATAATTATCCAGATAATTGGGTCTTACAAGAATATCTTCCTAAATCTTTAAGAGGTTTAAAAATATGGGAACCAAATAATAATGGATGGGAAAAAACTCAATATGAAGAACTGCTTAGAAGAAAAGAAAACTAAAAATTTTTCGAACAACAAATTATCTCAGGATTAAAAGAAGTTTTTTCTTTATAGGCTAAAGCAATAGTCCAATTATAGAAGTTAATTTTTGAATAATTTAAATGTATGTTTTTCTTCTTATGAATTAACTCTTTTGGCTTTTCAAAAAATTGCCAATAGGTTATGTCTTTAGCTAATTTCCCATGATCCCATTTTATAGCCGCTTCAACTGCACACCATTGATTCAATATCATATTTTTTGTTAAATAATTATTATGGTTTGATTTATTGGTATGAAAAAAATATTTTTCTGCAAATTTTATATGGTTAAAATTTCTATCTGTTCTCTCAATATCTATCCCTATTTTGCCTTTATGCCAGACTATAGTAATTGCATCTTTACAATGACTTAAACTGATATTTCCCATACCAGATGGTAAACTTGGAGGTTCTCCGGGATGAGCATTAATTGGAATTTCTAGGGGGTCTAAATCAAAAAGTGTTGAAAGTGATTGTCGCAAATAAGCTCTTGTCTCTAAGAAAATCTTTGATCTTGAATTTGTTAGGTTTTTTGCAGTTTTAATTTCTTCTACAGTTGCGACATCTTGCACACCTTTAATCTCATAAAACCAAATTTTTGGTATTTTATATTCATACTCATTTAATAATTTCAATGGCTCTTAAGGTTGGCGACAAAGCACCAGAATTTAAATTAAAAGATTCTTTCGAGAAAGAAGTTTCTCTTAGTGATTTTAAAGGTAAAAGAATAATACTATATTTTTATCCAAAAGATAATACCCCCGGATGTACTAAAGAAGCATGTAATTTTAAAGAGAATTGGGATTTACTTCAAAAAAGTAATATTGTTGTGCTTGGCATTAGTAAAGATAATGCATCATCTCATCAGAAGTTTATAGAAAAATTTAATTTACCTTTTATTCTTTTAACTGATCCTGAACCTTTCAAAGTTTCTTCTGATTACGATAGCTATGGACTTAAGAAATTCATGGGCAAAGAATATATGGGAATGATGAGAAATACTTTTTTAATTGATACTGAAGGTAACATCGAAAAAATTTACTTAAAGGTAAAAGCAGCAATAATGGCTGATCATATAATTGCAGACCTTGGGTTAAGCTAATTTTTTTAAGGAAAGGTGGTGAATAATCATCCCCTCCATAACTAAATTAGGAGCATTAATAATATTTTCTTTTTGAGTCTTTAGAGATTTTGTCAGTAATTGAGAGTCTCCCCCGCAGATTATTAAAATATCCTTTTCGGCATCAAATAAACTATTAATAACGCAAGTAAGAGAGTTGATTACTCCTCTCAAAGTTGCTTCTTCTGTGTTAATTAAAAAATCTTCTATCGGAATATCATATTTTTTGGGAACTTTAAGATTTTTTGTATTTTGTTCCATTGATTTTAATTGTGTTAGAAAACCTGGAAGAAGTTGACCTCCAATAATAGATCCATTTGAATTCAATTTTGTTATTGATAATATTGTTCCAAAATCTGCAACTAGCAAATCTTTTTGGAAAGGGTTTTCAATAATTTTTAAAGCGGCAATACAGGCAAGAGCTCTATCAACTCCAAAATAATCAGGAAGATTTGATAATTGGATATCTTTAGTTTTTATTTCATTTTCTTTTTTCAGCAAAAAATTTGGTAGTTTTCCCACAGAAGCCCAAATTAATTGATCAAGATCTATATTTTCGGGAACTTTTTGCTCTTTTTTGGTATGGAAGAATTTAGATTGATTTTTAGAATATTTTGCCCAATGAAGCCTACTATTACCTATTAATAAAAAATTTATATCTGAGACCATTGTTTTATGATCAATTTAATTATTAGTGTGTATTCCACATTCTTGTTTAATCCCTCCAAATCTTGTATCTCTGCCCTTTGTTTCAATACCATCGGGACTGCTTGAATGCCAATCTCCTACAGAAGAATAACCTTTGATAAAAAGAGGATGGGCAGGTAAATTATTCTCTTCCATATAATAAAAAATATCTTTATTTGTCCAATTTAATAAGGGTCTTAAAGAAAGTCTTTGACGAATTACGTCTATGAATTTCATTTTGTTTCTATTGTCTGTTTGACCTGATCTAACACCGCTTGCCCAGCAGAAAATATCATATTTTTTTAGACCATTTTCTAAAGGTTTTATCTTTCTCAATTCATGATACTTATCTAAATCACTCATTTTTTTTGTTTCCCAAAGTTTTCCGTATTTGGCCTCCATTCTTGCTGGAGATAATTCACTTTGCAGAACTTCAACTTCTAAGGATAAATTATCAATAAGCTTTTCAGCGTAATGGTATGTTTCTGGAGGTAGGTAACCTGTATCTATCCAAAATATTTTGATTTTTTTTTGTAGAGATAATTTACTGACCATATCTAAAATGACTGATGATTGTATACCAAAACTTGTTGTAATAGCAAATTGATTATCAAACTTTTCATAACCCCATGTAAGCATTTCTTGAGGCTTCATATCTACAATCTCTTGATTATATTTCCTCAAGTTAGTTTGGATATCTTTGTGGATTTTTTCAATCATTCTTCAGTTTGATTAGGAGTTTAATTTTATTTCGCTCAATTTAAAAATTATTCGTATAGTTTAATAATACATTTACGCTTAACAATATTTCTCTAATGAAATCAATACAAAAACCAATAGTAATAGTTGGAGCAGGTTTTGCAGGTATGACATTTGCTTTGAATTTAAAGAATCTTAATCCTTCTTTACCGATTCTTGTGGTTGATTCTGAAACTAACTTTATATTTAAACCTTTAATGTACGAAGTTTTAAGTAAAGAAATAAGAAGTTGGGAAGCTACCCCAAAATTTGCAAATATTTTTTCTGATGCGGGTATAACTTTTTTAAGAAATTGTTTAACCAAGATTTCCTTCAAAGAAAATATTCTTGAATTTAGTGATGAATTAAAATTAAGTTATCAGTATCTCGTCATCTGTACAGGATCTATTCCAAATAGTTTGTTCATAAAAGGTGTAGATGAAAATTGTTATTTTTTTAATGATGTGCACGATTTAAATAAATTAAATTCTTTGTTACAAAAATCACAAGATAATGCTTTGTATAAAAAGTTATTCATAGTTGGAGGTGGTCCCTCTGGCATCGAGTTAGCATGCAAAATTAAAGATATATTTACAGACCAATTTGAAATTAATGTAATAGAAAAATCAAACGAAATCCTCAATAGAAACAAAATTTTTAATAGAGAACAAGCCGAGAAGGCATTAGAAAAAAGAAAAATCAACGTTCTTTTGAATTCCACAGTTAAAGAAATTTCTGAAACTAAGATTACTATTTCTAGTGAGGTTGGAATAACTTCCTTGGATAAAGATATTGTTATTTGGACAGCGGGCGTTAAACCTAATTTGTCATACTTAGAAACTGATCAAATAACAAAAAAATTTGGACGAATTTTAGTTAATAATAATTTGCAAATAGAAAACCATAAAAACTGTTTTGCCATTGGTGATATTTCAATTATCGAAGGAATGGAGGATTTACCCATAACTGCTCAAGTCGCTATGCAGGAAGGAAATCATCTTGCTAATAATTTAGAACTTTTAATTCAAGGAAAAGATCCTTTACCCTTTGAATTTCAAGATAACGGTGAAATGATTAGCCTAGGAATAGGCGAAGCTTCAATTTCTGGGCTTGGGGTTACTTTATCTGGGAAATTGGCTTTCGAGGCAAGAAGACTTATATATGCTTCCAAGTTGCCTGATATTACAGAAAGCTTAAAATCTGCATCTTCATGGATATTCCAAAAAAAATCTATTTTTAAAAAGTTTCTTAAAAAAGATTATTCGAATTAAACTTTTTTGAAATATTGTTTTTGAGTATATTGAGTTAAATAAGATTTGTATGAATTTAATTGCAGTAGTTAGTAATAATTTTGATGCGTTTATAACGGTAGTTGTTTTAATAATGTCAATAATTTTGTTTATTAGAAATACTATTGCACCAGAATTGACTGGTTTGTTATGTGTCGGAATATTTATATCTACTGGGGTTCTTTCTCCCGAAAAAGCTTTAGCTGGCTTTGGGAGCCCTTCTTTAATTACCCTTATGGGTTTATTTGCAGTTTCCTCAGCATTATTTAAAAGTGGTGCCTTAGACAGAGTAAGAGAATTGATTTCTTCTGAAAGTATTCAAACTCCAAGGAAATTAATTTCTTTAATAGCTTTTTTGATTGCTCCAATATCTGGAATTGTACCTAATACTCCAGTAGTATCATCTTTGTTACCTTTAATTGAAAGTTGGTGCGAGCGAAGAAATATATCACCATCAAAAGTTTTATTACCTCTTTCTTTTGCTACTTTACTCGGTGGAACTCTGACATTATTAGGTAGCTCAGTAAATCTTCTTGTAAGTGATATTAGTCAACAATTAGGTTATGGAGGTTTGGAATTATTTAGTTTGACATCAATAGGAATTCCAGTGTGGCTTATAGGTACAACCTATATGATTCTAGTTTCTGACATGCTTTTGCCAGATAGAGGGAGAGATAAGGAGTTTATTAAAAATGGTGATATGAATATATATTTTACCGAAGTTACTATTCCCTCTTCTTCAGAATTAGTTGGACAATCTGTAAGAAATAGTAGATTGCAAAGACGATTTGACGTTGATGTTCTTGAATTGCAACGAAATGGAAAAGTTATTCTTCCTCCTTTGGCTGATAGAAAGATTGAACCGGATGATAGATTAATAATACGCGTTACAAGGGCAGACTTATTTAGGCTGCAGCAAGAACATACTATTCTGTTAGGAGAAAACAAAACATCTTTCGATGGGGCAAGTGTTTTCTCAGATGATGAAGGTACTAAGACCTTTGAAGCCTTGTTGCCAGCTGGTTCAACTTTAGCCGGTGCAAGTTTGAGAGAATTAAGATTTAGGCAGCGTCATAATGCAACAGTTTTAGCATTAAGAAGAGGTCAACAAACTGTACAGGAGAGATTAGGCCAAGCTGTTTTAAGGGCTGGAGATGTTTTATTATTGCAAGCACCTCTAGATTCAATAAGAGGTCTGCAAGCTAGTAATGATTTGCTTATTTTAGATCAATTCGAAGATGACTTACCTTTTTTGATAAAAAAACCTATATCGATTGCAATAGCAATAGGAATGTTGGTTTTGCCTTCGGTTTCTAATATTCCATTAGTAGGTTCAGTTCTTTTGGCAGTGATTGCAATGGTTGCTTGTGGATGTTTAAGACCTGCAGAGATACAAAAATCAATTAGGTTAGACGTCATTTTATTGCTGGGATCTTTATCGTGTTTCAGTGTAGCTATGCAGATAACTGGATTAGCAGATTTAATTGCAGTTAATCTAGATTTTGCCCTTAACGGAATGCCTCTTTATTTTGCACTAATCGTAATTTTTGTATCTACAGTTATTCTTACGCAATTTATAAGTAATGCTGCTTCGGTTGCTTTGATTTTGCCTGTTGCTATTGAATTCTCAAATGTTTTAGAAATTTCACCAAGCGCTTTAATAATGCTTGTTTTATTCGGTGCAAGTCAATCTTTCCTGACTCCAATGGGTTATCAAACAAATTTAATGGTTTATGGTCCTGGAAGATATAGATTTTTTGATATCGCAAAATACGGAGCTGGATTAACACTTATAATGACATTTACTGTGCCAGCATTGATAATTTTAAATTACGGGTGATATCGTGAAATTCCCATTCTCAGTTTATAAGTTAAAAGATGCTTACAAAAAGCTATCTGTACCTCAATTTACTATTGTTACAGGCTTGTTTATTATTTGCCTTGGAACTTTAATTTTAAGCTCTCCATTATGTTCATCTTCAAAGGTTGGTTTGTGGGAAGCATTTTTTACATCTACTTCTGCAATAACCGTTACTGGCCTAACAATAATAGATATTGGTGTTGATTTAAATTTTTTTGGCCAAGTTTTCTTAGCTTTTATGCTTTTATCAGGTGGTTTAGGATTAATGGCCATTACAACATTTTTACAAGGGTTTGTTGTAAAGGGGACAAAGCTAAGAACTAGATTAGATAAAGGAAAGACTTTAGATGAATTTGGAGTTGGAGGAATTGGTCGAACTTTTCAAAGCATTGCTATTACTGCGGTTAGTATTATATCCTTGGGTGTAATTGTCTTATATTCTTTTGGATTTGTAGACATTCAAAATAATTGGGAAAGACTATGGTCCTCGATTTTTCACAGCATTTCTGCATATAACAATGCAGGATTTTCGTTAATGTCAAATAGTCTTCAAGACTATAGAACAAATTATTTGGTTAATATTGTTTTTGTTTTTCTCATTGTTATGGGTGGATTGGGTTGGCGGGTTATTGATGATATTTGGAGTCATAAAAAAAATCTTTCTTATAAGAAATTAAGCCTTCATTCCAGACTAGTTATTAGGACAAGTTTGTCTCTAATATTCTTCGGATCATTAGGATTCTTTATCACTGAATCGTTGCTAAATAGTCAATTTTTTAATGATTTAAATTTGTTTGAACGGTTAATGTCATCTATCTTCGAAACAGTTAGTGCGAGAACTGCAGGCTTTACAAATTTTCCGATTTCTTTGAATTCTATCTCAGATACGGGCCTCTTATTATTAATGACGCTGATGTTTATTGGAGCAAGTACAGGAGGTACTGGTGGAGGCATAAAAACAACCACATTCATTGCTTTAATGGCTGCAACTAGATCAACTTTAAGAGGTCAGAAAGATGTAATTATTAGCAATAGATTAATTTCAGATAAAGTTATTCTAAAGGCAGTTGGAATAACAGTTGGATCTTTGCTTTTTGTTCTTTTAATGGCAATGTTGCTTAGTACAACAAATACTTTTGTTAAAAAAGAATCATTCACATTCTTAGAAATTCTGTTCACTTGCATATCTGCATTTGCAACAGTTGGTTTTGATATCGGTTTAACGACAAAATTAAATCATTTTGGTCAATTTATTCTTATTGTGGGTATGTTTGTTGGCAGACTTGGGATCCTTTTGCTTTTAAGTGCACTTTGGCAGGCTCTTTATAAGACTAGAATAGATAGACAAAAGAGAATTGGCTATCCTAGGGCTGATCTATATGTTTAGAATAGACTGAGTTTTATTATGGCTGATTGGTGGCAGTGGTCTCAAAAGAGAGAAAATGAAGCACTCACTTTTGCAGTTGTCGGCGTTGGAAGATTTGGAACCGCAGTTTGCAGAGAACTTATTAGTAATGGTGCTGATGTTATGGCTGCAGATTATTCGGAAAAAGCTATTGATGATTTAAGGCAATTAGAACCTTCGATAGAAGCGAGAGTTGTAGATTGTACTGATGAAGAGTCTATGAAGGAATCGGGAATTCTTGAAATGAATACTGTTGTAGTGGGTATTAGTGAACCTATTGAAGCAAGTATAACCACAACTCTTATTGCTAAGGATAGTGAAGGTAGCAAAGTGAAAAGAGTAATAGCGAGAGCTACCAGTGACTTGCACGAAAAAATGTTAAAAAGAGTAGGTGCAGATAAAGTTGTTTTCCCATCTAGGATGCAAGGAGAAAGATTAGGTTTAGAACTAGTAAGACCAAACCTAATCGAGAGATTGGAACTAGATAATCAAACTGGTATAGATGAAATAACTGTTCCAGAGGAATTTATTGGAAGATCTTTAAGAGATTTAAATTTGAGGAAAAATTATTTAGTAAATGTTCTTGCTGCAGGACCTGCTGAAGAGTTAACAGTTAATCCTCCAGCAAAATATATTTTGGAAAGAGGAAATATTTTGGTAGTAATGGGTAAAACTGTAGATTTACAGAAATTGCCTCAAAATTAATTATTTTTAATCAGATTTTTTATAGTATCTAATCCTTTGGGGAGCTCTTTTTAATCTTCTGACGCTTTGTTTTTCAAGTTCATCTCTAAATTTATCAGTGTCTAAATTATTTTCTGAAACAGGTGATTTACTTTCTTTTGCGAAATATTTTTTTATACCCTCTTGTATTAACACTTTTGCCATATTACTTACTGTCCTAGATTCATTATCGGCCAAAATAGTTAATTGCTCACATATTAATTCTGGAAGAACTACTTGAATTCTGGGGGATTTAGGCTTCCCATTAGTTGAGTTTTGGCGGGTAGCCATGAGTCAAAGTTGATAACTGTTACTTATAAGTATACACAGTTAGTCAAGGATACTATCTTTGTGTATATTGTTAGTAAGGAAATTTATGTCCGTATCAATTAATTGTTTTATTGTCCCATGAAAAATTCAAGAAAAATTGATTCTCCTAAAAGGTCGATAATTGATAAACCGAAAAAAAGATTATTTAATTCTGATTCTCACGATAATGAAAATAGTGATGTTTTGGTATCAGCTGTAATTAGTCCATATTTGTTAACTCATCTTCACCATATTCTTCAGCAGTCTGAGTATTACGCACAAAAAGATGGTAGAAAATCTCACGCAGCAAACTTTGCGAAATTAAGAAAAGTTTTATGTTTAGACGCAAGAAGTATGGCAGATGCCTCTGCGAAAGAGATAAAAGATGTAGATTATGATTTATCTAATAATGAATATAATGAACAAAATGTAGCTTGAAGTAATAATCTATTAATAAATAGATTTTTAAACCATGTCCAGTAATGCTGAAAAGCTCTATAAGTTAATAGCCAACGATTCCAAAAAGAAACAAAGTCTATTTATGACAGCCTTAACTAATCCCAAAAAAGCTTTAGATAAAATATGCGATATTGGCAACGAGTTAAATATTTCTGTAACTAAAGAAGAGGTTATTGAATATTTGAGTACTATTGATGATGAGGCAACTAAAATGTGGTTAATCAAGGCTCGAGGAGGTCTTTAGGAAAAGGTTTCGAATAATTATTATTTGGATTAGGAATAGGTCTTATTCTTTTGTTATAGCCACCTCCACCAGCCAAAGTCCAAAAAAACCAATAGCTGGGAATTGCAAGAGCTGCAGCTATGAAAATCACTACAATTTGTTCCATTCTTTTCATGATTTAATTTTATTCCACAAAATATTTTTTAGTAAATAAGCCACAGATTTTGTAAATTCTATTTTTAAAACAGTGATTAGATTTGAAGGTGTAAGCAAAATTTATTCTACAGATGTTGTTTTAAAAAATATTACTTGGGAGATTAAGAAAGGAGAAAAAGTTGGCTTAGTTGGTTCTAATGGTGCAGGTAAATCAACCCAATTTAAGATTTTAATTGGAGAGGAAGAACAAACAAGTGGAACGATCATCAAAGAGGGAAATCCTAAAATTGCCCATTTAAAGCAAGAGTTTGATTGTAATTTGAATTTTTCAGTGAGACAGGAATTAGAAAGTTCTTTTAATGATATACAAATTGTTGCCATTAAACTTTTAGAAATTGAGAATAAAATGAAATCGTTGGATATAAAAAAAAATTCCGATGAACTTGAAATATTTGTAAATCAACTCGCAAAATATCAAGCAAAATTTGAAGCTTTAGGTGGTTATAAAATGCAATCTGATGTAGAAAAAATATTACCAAAATTAGGCTTTTCTATAGAAGATGCTGATAAATTAGTTGGGAATTTTTCAGGTGGTTGGCAGATGAAAGTTGCACTTGGAAAAATAATCTTACAAAAACCTGATTTACTTTTACTGGATGAACCAACCAATCATTTAGATTTAGAAACTATTTTTTGGCTGGAAGAATATCTATCATCGCTTAAAATTGCTGTAATAATAATCAGCCATGATAGATATTTCTTAGATAAATTATGTAAAAAAATAATTTTTGTAAATAGAGGAAAATCTGAAACATATAATGGCAACTATTCTTTTTTTGTCGAACAGAAATCTTTGAATGAAGAATCACAAAATAAGGCATATCAATTACAACAAAAAGAAATTGAGTTACAAAAGAGGTATATAGATAGATTTAGAGCTAGTGCCACTAGAAGTTCTCAAGCAAAGAGTAGAGAAAAACAATTAAAAAAGATTTCTAAAATTGAGGCTCCCATATCACAATCAAAAAGTCCTGTTTTTAATTTTCCAGAGTGCCCTCGCTCAGGAAAATTAGTTCTAAATATCAAAAATTTGTCTCATAGTTTCGAGGATAAAATTCTTTTTTTAGATATTGATTTAAAGATTTTTTCTGGGGAGAAAATAGCAATATTGGGACCTAATGGCTGCGGCAAATCCACATTGCTTAAAATTATTATGAAAAAAATATCTCCCGAAATTGGAGAAATTAATCTTGGTAAACATAATATAATTACAAGCTATTATGAACAGAATCAGGCTGAAGCTCTTTCACTTGACGAAAGGGTTATTGATTTAATATGTAATAAGTCTCCGGAATGGTCCCAAAAGAAAGTTAGAACATTTTTAGGGAGTTTTGGCTTTCAAAATGAAACTGTTTTTAAATATATTAAACAACTCAGTGGGGGAGAAAAGGCAAGATTAGCATTGGCGCTCATGATTATTAATCCTAGTAATTTCCTTCTTTTGGACGAACCAACTAATCATTTGGATCTGCAATCTAAGGAAAACTTAGAATTAGCAATTAAAAATTATAAAGGTTCATTATTAATCATTTCTCATGATCGGTATTTTATTTCAAAGGTTGCAAATAGAATTATTGAAATTAAAGATTCAAAGTTATTTTCATATGATGGTAATTACGAATATTTTTTAGAAAAAAATAAAAGCCAAAAAATTTGATTATTTTTAATAAAATTTACAATTGGCTAAGTAAGATCACTCATTTATCTTTACATAGTTTACCGTCCTTGATTAATCTTAAAAATACAAAAATAGGTTTAATAATTTAAATGAAAAATTACGATTTCCAAGAAAAACATTTTCAAATTTCTGATCCTATTGAAAGTTATTTTGAATGCATTACTTCCTGCGATATAAGTGATGGTAGATGTATTTCTAGATGTGTGGAAATACTTAAACGGAATGACAATTAAAAATTTTAATTATTTTGTAGATTAGTAATATCAGTTGGTATTACTTTTAATTTAATAAATTTATTTTTACGCTTCAATAATATATTTATTTGTTTTTTGATACCATTTTTACTAATTTGTTCTATTACGTCTGATGCGGTTTCAATATCTTTATCGCCTATTTTAATTAAAATATCATTTATCTTGATTCCACTTTTTTCAGCTGGACTGTTCGGTACTACATATCCAACTTTTACGATATTATTTTTTCTCTCAGAAATACTTTCTTCTATTAGGCTAATTCCAATCATAGGATGTATTACTTTTCCATTGTTTAAAAGTTGATAGGCAATTTCCTTAGCTTTATTAATTGGGATTGCGAAACTCAAACCTGCTCCTGGACCTGATCTTATCAACGTATTAATACCAATTACTTCTCCATCGCTATTCAACAGTGGACCTCCAGAATTGCCAGGATTAATAGCAGCGTCTGTTTGTATCAGTTCAAGTTTTTTATCATATATTCCTAATTGAGTTACGTTTCTATTTAGATTACTAATAATACCAAGCGTAACTGTGTTTTCCAGTCCGAATGGATTTCCAACTGCTATTGCCCAATCACCAACTTTAATCTTTGAAGAATCGCCCAATTTTGCTTTTGGCCAAGGCCCTCTCCCTTCAATCTTTAGCACAGCTAAATCAGTAAAAGAGTCTTGACCTATCAGTTTAGCGTTTAATTTTTTGCCATTGGTTAAACCAACAATTACCTTATCTGATCCATTCACTACATGAGCATTGGTCATTACAAGTCCATCTGCAAATATAAATCCACTGCCTTGGTTTTGCTCTATCCTTGGTCGATTTTCGTTAGGTAAATCTAATCCAAAAAATCTTTCAAAATATGGGTCTAGAAATAGTTGAGAATTTCTTGGAAAATTTCTTTTTTTAACATATCTTTGAGTATCAATTGTCACCACAGCTGCACCGGTTCTCTCTACAGCTTTAGTTATAAAAGATTTGTTCGAATATAAATTAACTTCATTAAGTTTTGGGTTACTTAATTGTTGGGATATGACTTTTGCAGGATATTTAATACCCAATGTAATTAATGAGGCGATTAGTAATAGCTTTTGGATGTCTCTTTTCAATTTTGAATTTTATGTTCTTCGAGAGATTTAATACACAATATCAGTGTAATTTAAATATAACTACTAATTTAATTTATTGAATCTAGAGAATAATTTAATAACTTAAAGTAGCTAAATTTCTTTTTTTCAGGCTATGATGTTAAAAATATAATTAACTAATTTATAAGTCCGATGTCTATCCTATTTCCAATAATATATTCTGCAGCTCTAACCTATTTAGTATGGAAAGCTTTTAAAGTTATGTCTAATGGTTGGGGTATATCCGATAATAAAAATCAACGATTGGGTACTTCCAATTTTAAACAAAAAAAGTACACAATACATCCAGAACTTTTAGATAAATCAGGAAACATAACAGAAGAGGAATTACTTACAGTAAGATTTTCTAATGACAATGACTCTACACTGGAAGAAAAAGGTTCAACAACTGATTAACCAAATTATATCTAAGGAAAAAAATTGGAATTTAGAACAAAAGTTGTCTCAGCGGTAATAAGATCACTCAAGTTACCTCCAAGGTTTCGTTTAAAAATGGTTAAAGAAGATCCAGTGAGACTTGAATTAAGTCTTACCCCTTCTTACGGTAAAAATCCAGTTATTGTTGGTTTAGTTGAATCATTAGACCTAGTCGCACGAAGAGATAGAGATGGTAGATTACCCAGAGATCTTCAAGGGACATGGGACTGGACTGTAAGACATGGAAAAGTTAGTACTGGAGGCTGGAATCCTATGTTAAAAGAAGCATTGCAAACAATGTTTGATACAGGATTGCCAGCTATTGTATACGAGGAATTGACTGGAGAAGAGTATAGACCTGTTGATGGTGTAAGACATGTTAAATAAAATAATTTATTATTTTTCATAAATTCTTCCTTAAAACGTTAAAATAATTTATAAAGATAATATAGAAATTATGAATAGTGACAATCAACCAAGATTTGGCTTTGTTAATTTTGCAGAAACTTGGAATGGCCGTATGGCAATGATGGGTATTTTGATTGGTCTTGGAACTGAATTAATTACTGGACAAAGTATTCTTCGACAAATTGGAATAGGTTAATTTTCTACTTTATTTCTTCTGCTTTCACTTCAATAGTTCTATTACTAGGCTTTTTATTAATTTGATTGATATTACTGATATTTTCAATATTTGCCCCACAATTCATGCAAGTTTCACTTAAGCCAAAGGATATAGCACCACAGCTATTACATGTATTAATTCTTGATTTGTAAGAGTTAAAACCTATGAAGATTAAAATTATTAATAATAAAGGTATTAGAAATAATAGGAGTAGGATATTTCCAACAAAGCTAATGAAAAAATTTATCCCAAAAATTGGAATAAACACAAGTATGATTAATGCGTAGGTTAGAAGATTTTTATTTGTTTTAAGAAAATAATTCATCTTGATTATTCTTATCTAAAATCTCTTTTTTTATTTACTATGGTCATACTAGCAATAACGACGCTCCAACACTGTCCAAAATATAAAATCACTCCTAATAGCCATACCCACAAAGTAAGTACAAGAAAACCTCCAATAAAACCGTACGCTTGAAATCTTACTCCAAGTGAGAGAATACTTTTACTTACTGCTAGGTTCAAAGTGGTTAGGCCAATTCCAATAAGAAAAGATCCAGGTAAAAGTGGTTTTAATGGAACTTTTCTACTGGGTAAAAGTGCTTGTAATAAAAGAGCCATTAAGGAAAAGCCAATCAGTGGTATAGCAAACTTACCAACTTGTAATAGCGGCAACTTCAATATTAAATCAGAAATAAGATTATTAGATTTTGAAAGATTTTCTAAAACGTTACTTGGGATCATCCTAAGATTTGCACTAATCTGATCTAATACCATTAAAAAACCAATAAAGAATACTATTAAAAAGGCTTCAACTCTATTCCGGAGAAACTTCGAAGCTTGTACTCTCCAAGCAGCGTTAACTTTTTTAGAAGGAATTTCGTCCTCCCAAAGCCTATCTGAACCTCTTTGAAGAGATAGATATGCGTTTCCTGCTGTAAAAAGCAAAAACATAGCTCCAAGAATGCCTGCTCCAAAACCTTGATCTATCAAATTAAATAATGTTGTTTCTACTAACTCAACTACTGAAGGAGGTAAAAGCTGACCTGCAATTGAAATTATTTGTTGATCTAATCCTTCTTGTTTTCCAAGGAACCATGAAGCTATAGAAAGAGAAATCAGAAGAATAGGAAAAAATGATTGGAGTGTGTAGTATGCAAATGCAGCGCTTAAATCAACACAGTCAGATTTGCTCCATCGCTCACAAGCTCCCCATAAACTTTTCAGTATCCATGTTGAACTTCGCTGCATATTAATTTTCTTCAAATATTTTATTTTACTTAATTTTTATTGTATCTGATTAAGAAATTTTTCAAGCAATTATTTGTGATGCAACTATTTTGCCAATAATAAATTGCCCCATGGCTTTAAAATTTCAAATTTTTCTATAGATCTACAAGCAATTAATGGAAAATTTATATCGCTTAGGTCTTCTCCTGAAATTAAATTTAAAGGATCTTTTTCTAACCACTCTATAGAACAATTGAGTTCTTCTAATAGAAGCCAGGCAGCTGCAACGTCCCATATCTTTGGGGTTGATTCTATTGCTCCGAAAGTTTGTCCCATCGCTACACTCGTTAGATTTAAACTCGATACGCCTAAGAGTCTGATTTTGCCAGGAAATACTGAGTTTGGTTTTTTTTGTAAAATTTTTATAGATCTACTGCACAAAGAAATGCATTCACTTTGACGATTATTTTGGCTAGGGTCTATTTTCTGGTTATTTAACCAAACCCCTTTGCCTTTAATGGATAAAAACTTTTTTTTCAATGTAGGAATTATTAAAAAAGAAGATTGTGGTTTACCATCAACGAACCTTGCTACTGATATGGACCAGTAAGGAATACCTGCAGCAAAATTTGTTGTCCCATCGAGTGGATCTACCACCCAATAAGCTTTTGAGTTTGGAATTAACTTATCCCCTTCTTCACTAAGGACGCCCTCTCCAGGAGCTATTGAAGCCAAGCCATTTACGATTGTTTTGTCACTCCATAAATCACAACTTGTTAATAATGATCCGTCTGCTTTGTTGCTGGCGCTAATATTTCCAAAATCTTTCTTCTGACGTTGACTAACTAATTCAAATAAAGAATCCAATTCACTTAGTTGCTTATTAGTTAAATTTGGTGGATTCATCTTTGTATATTGCAAATAGATTCTGTATCTTTAATTTTAGTATTATTACTATCCAAACAATTTTTACTAAGGTCAACAAAAGTTAATCTCTCTAATTCATCTAAATACAAGTTGTAATTATATATTGCATTAATATTTTTTGATTTTGCATTACTTAATTCATTTTGCCTAACAAGAACATCTTTTAGAGTTGATATTCCAACATCATATCTCAGTCTAGAAAGCCTTACAGACTCTTTGCTAGATTCAATTTCTTTAAGAGAAGAAATTATTTTCTCTTCATTTAATTTAAGATTTAAGTAGGCCTTACTAATACTTGTGGTCAAAACATTTTTTAGATTTTCGTAAGAATATTTTTCAGCTTCTGCATCTGCTAGTTTTGATTTGTAAGAGTTCTTATTTTGACCGCCATCAAAAATATTCCATGCAAAATTTAGACTTATGGTATTTGTATAATTCGATCCGGATTCTTCAGAGTCAATAACCTCGTACAGTGCCTCACCCTTTGTAAATGTACTGGATAATGTATTGCTGATGTAAATATTTGGCTTATTTTGAGCTAAAAAACTATTTGCTTGGTTATTTTTGATTGATTTTTGAAGAAGTAGATTTTTCAAAGAAAGATTTTTTTCTAAACCTTCATTAATATTTTTATTCAATCTATGATTCCAGAATCCTATTAAATTTTGTTCATTATTACTTTCGAAATCCCCATTAATATTAAGAATCTCCTTAAGAGAAATTTTATTAATTTCATGTTCTATTTTCTTTTCATTAAGTGACTGTTTATCTCGAGATAATTGAGATTCTGCTTCAAGAATTTCAAATTTTGTACCAATTCCAGCATTTAACTTCGCTTTAGCATTTTCTAAACTTGTAATTGATAAATCAAGTGTGAATTTTTTATTTTGAATATCTTGATATGACTTTTGGTATTTGTGATACCTCATTCTTGCTTCTTGAATTAAATCTTTTTTCTTAATCTCATAATTATTTTCTGCAATTTTGTAGTTTGCTTTAGCAATATTAATTTCGGATCCTCTAAGTGGGGCAATCACATCCCATTTGATATTCAGTGAGGGATTAGCCGATAATTGTGATGTTTTATAAGTGGGTGAATTGGTATTGTACTTTTTACCTGCAACATATTTGGGCAAGCCATTTGCTTGAAAATCTAAGGATGGGTATCTTTTAGCAATTTGACTAGAAAGATTAAAGCTTGCAGAAGCTACTAAGTTTTGTAATGACTTTAATTCTGGATTCTTTAATATAATTTTTTCTATTTCTTGATAATCAATAAAAATAATATTTGGTTTTTCGTCTAAAACATTATCAATATAATTTTTTGTTTCGCTCGATAGTACATTAACAGAGTTGATACTTAGAGCAAGTGGCAAGAATAAGATAGGATTTATTACTCTTCTAAGCATGTTTTATAGTATTGTAGTTATTCGATGAACCAATCAAAGTATTAATAATATCATTTGATTCATCAAGAACGTGAATTTTGGTATTTAATTGATTTTCAACTTCCTTAATATTTTTATCATCTAAAAATAAATCAGTATTAAGTTTTAACATAATCGATGGTATGTAAACAGCTTCTCCTAGATCCTTATTTTTCAGTCCGTGAATTAGATCTTCTCCAGTAAGAAGACCTGTAACAACTTGATCCTGACCCCAATAAATACTTGGCAAACCATATAAGTTTAATTCTAAACCATCAATTAAGTTTAATTTCTTAACTGTAGGAATAAGGGCTTCATAAACTAATTTACCAACAATCCAACTGACTTTTTTTGGCTGTTTTATTTTTTTTGGCAGGTTGTTAGATTTCTTACTTAATATCTTTAGAAAGTTTCTTATTGATCCTACTCCATTAGATACTTGTGACATATTTTCGTAGGTTTTATAACTGGGTAAATTTATACCACCTATTAAATACCATTCGTCTGCAAGCCAACAAAAACGAGTACCAAGAGTACTTTGTAGAGAGGCTTGAATTCTCTCTACCATCCTAATCGTTTTTATTGCATATTCTGGACTTATTGATTTCAATCCATCATTTTCAGGCCTAAATTTTGTAAGTCCTACAGGAACTATTGCAACTGAGAGTACTGTCTGAGAAGTTTTAGTGTAGAACTCAGCAAGTTCCAAAATTGATTTTTCAAGAATATTCCCATCATTTATATCTGGACAAACAACAATTTGAGCATGTATTTGAATAGAGTTTTTTTCAAACCAAGAAATTTGATCAAGGATCACCCCTGCTTTTTTATTTTTTAATAATTTTTCTCTTACAGCCGGATCAGTAGCATGAACTGAAATAAAAAGTGGTGATAGTTTTTGCATAGCAATTCTTTCCCAGTCTCCTTTGTTTAAATTCGTAAGAGTTAGATAAGAGCCATAAAGGAAACTTAATCTATAGTCATCATCTTTTATATAAAGGCTTTTTCTTTTACCACTTGGCTGTTGATCTATAAAACAAAATGGACATTTATTATTACATTGCTTGATTGAATCAAATAATGAATCTTTAAAATTAATACCTAAATTAACGTCCTGATCTTTTTCAATACTTATATTGTGTATTTCATGATTTTTATCTAAAACTGATATATCTAAAATTTCTTCACTAATGAGAATTTGATAATCAATTAAATCTCTTGGTTTTCTCCCATTAATACTAATAATTGAATCACCTGATTCAAATCCTATTTCTTGAGCGATGGAATTAGCTTCAATACTTTCAATTTCAGCAGGATTTATTTTATAAGTAATGCTAGGAACTAAAAGATCATTGGAATCTTTGTAATTAATTTCTTGCCACACAATTTAATGTAAAATATTCTTCTTAATATTTATTCTAAACTTATATATGACTCGAAGTGTATTAAATACTTTTAAAATGTCAAATAAGTGTGTGAAATTAGGGCCTTTTAATTTATTAAAATATGGCATTCGCAGTTTTTAAAAACACTATTTAAATTAATTAAAATAATCCTAATTTTTTATTCATTGAAAGAATTAATTACAAAAAATTTAGAAGTGGAAGATAAGTTGAACTATGAATTGCATAAGACAGTTGATTCATACGAAAATAGCTTTTTATCAAATCCTATATCTTTAAGATTATGGTCCTCTTTTTTTGTAATTTTACCTATTTTTGTTCAAGCCCCTTGGGTTAGATTAGAACCAATAAGTGCTCTCTGTTTTACTTTTGTTATTCTCTTAGGGGCATTTGTTTTGAATCAGAAAGGATCAAATAAGTGGTTTATTGTTAGTTCACTATTATTTGGTGTATCAGGAAGTTGGCTTGGTGGATGTTTGTTCTGGGGATGGTTAAGCCCATTTCCTATCCTTCACATACCTGTTGAAGCTGTAGCTCTCCCATTAGCTTTAATTGGACTTGGTACTAATTGGAAAATAGGTTCAAGTTTTTATATCTCTTCTTTATTTGGAACAGCAGCTACAGATATTACAATATTTTTAATCGGAATCATGGATCAATGGAAACAGGTTATTACAGCAGATTCTGAAACTGCACCCCAAATTCTCCAAAAAACTTCAGAGAATCTTATCCAAATAAAGTCACTATCTATTATTGTTTTTGTTGCTCTTATACTTTGGTTTCTTTCAAAAGAAATTTTTGATTATGCCACAATTAATAATACCAATGGTAAAGCACTCTTAGTTTCTAGTTATGTAATTCAAACGACATTGATTGTCGATGGTATTTTTATTGTTTTAGCAATTCTGCAACCAACTTTTAGTGGATTGGTTTAATGTTAAGGCCTCCATTTTCCCAAGAACCAATTCCATTAAATAATTGGGATGTTATTGTTATTGGCGCAGGAGCTGCAGGACTCATGACTTGTCTTGAATTACCTGCTAATTTAAAAGTTCTACTTTTAAATAGGAACACTAGCAAGATATCTTCTAGTCGATGGGCTCAAGGAGGAATAGCATCTGTTGTTAGACAAGATGATTCATTCGATCTTCATGCAGATGATACCTTAAAAGCAGGTGATGGACTATGTGATTTTCAAGCTGTAGAAATGCTTGTTAAAGAAGCACCAGGTTGTGTAAATAGATTGCAGAATTTAGGGATGATTTTTGACCAAAGTTCTGATCAATTAGCCACTACTTTAGAAGCAGCACATTCTCGACGAAGAGTTTTGCATGTTAAAGATCGTACTGGAAGAGCATTAGTTGAAGTTCTAGAAGATCATATTGAAAACAAAAAAAATATTCTTCATTGTAGAGGTGTAAGAGTAACTGAACTTTTTGTTGAAAATGAAGAATGTAAAGGAGTTCAGGTTCTTGATGGAGCTAATTTATATTGGATTCAAGCAAGAGCTGTTGTTTTAGCTACAGGTGGGGGTGGGCATTTATTTACAAATACAACAAATCCTACTCAATCTTCTGGAGAAGGGATTGCTCTTGCATGGAAGGCAGGCGCTGCTATCGAAGATTTAGAGTTTGTTCAATTTCATCCAACTGCTTTAAAATTTTATGGTGCACCTTGCTTTTTAATATCTGAGGCTCTAAGAGGAGAAGGCGCTATTTTAGTTGATAAAAATGGCGAAAGCCCAGTTAAAAATCTTAAAAATCGTGATTTAGCTACTAGAGATCAGGTAAGTAGAGCAATCATGAAAAATATGCATGATAATGATGTAGACCATGTTGGTTTAGATCTTCGGTATATTGATCCAGAAAAAATTGTAGAGCGATTTCCCACGATCATAAGTCGATGTCAGGATTATGGTGTTAATCCTTTAAATGAGGTTATTCCTGTAGCACCTGCAGCTCATTATTGGATGGGAGGCGTAAAAACCGATTTAAATGCTTCGTCTACAAGAAGAGGATTATATGCCGTTGGAGAAGTTGCATCTACAGGTGTGCATGGTGCTAATAGATTGGCAAGTAATTCACTAATGGAATGTCTTGTTTTTGCAAGAAAAATGTCTTCAATTGTTTTGAATGAACCTTCTAAATTTAAAAAATTTGATAGAACATTCAAAGAGTTTAATATTCAAGATCCAAAAGAAGATCAAATTTCTCAAATCTCTGAAAAAATTGATGAATTAAGAAGACTATGTTGGTCAAATCTAGGTGTATCTCGAAATAAGGCAAATATGAGTAAATTTTTAAATAATATTCAAGCCGATATTTCTCAATTACAAAAAAATGGTTTACTAAGTTCTCTTGAAAAAATAAAATTTCATCAAGAAATAAAACTTAGTGAACGCAATAGGAGGACACTAAATCTTTTACTTGATTTAAAGAATAGACAGATAACCACTATAACTTTATTAAAAGCTTGTCTATTTAGAGAAGAAAGTAGAGGAGGGCATTATAGAGATGATTTCCCCGATAAAGATAAAAAGTGGGAATGCCATACTAGACAACAGTTAGATAAAAAAATTCAAAAAAGATTTATTAAAAATTAGTATCTCCTTGATAGCTTGTCTTTAACGCTAATTCATCAAGGTCACGCGTACCGCTAATTATTTCTCCATTTATTTCCCAAGAAGGAAATCCACTGATTCCTTTCCTTTGGCATAGCTCATACTCATTATCTTTACCATCTTTCGCACATTCAACTACTTTTAATTCTTTAACTGCCTCTTTACCAAATAATTGTTTCTGATCGTGGCAATGCGGGCACCAGTATGCACTATACATAACAATATTGTTTTCACTTAAAAATTTTGCAAACTTTAT
>CACEFS010000006.1 GCA_902558895.1 uncultured Prochlorococcus sp. | reverse complement strand
CAATAACTTTAACTCCTCTATCTAATAATTTTCTTGTCAATGTGGAAGATAGGCCATTTGGTAGGCAAAGCAATGCAACATCTGCATTTTTTGAAATATTATCTACTGAAATATCTTCTATATAAGGGTCATTATCTAGATAAATAAAAGGGAAATTATCATTCCACTTTGATCCGGATGTTTTATTACCTCCTAAAAATGAAATTTTATATTTTTTATTTTTCTTTAAAAGATTTACCGCTTGAATACCGCCGTAACCAGTAGCACCTACTATTGCAACATTCATTTCTTTGAATTGGCAGACTTTGAGATAGGATTATAAAGTGTTGAATTAAAGGTAACTAAAACACTTTTTATTATATTGATAGGAATAATGAAAGAAACAAGTCCCAAATCAAATAATGGAACAATTTTGGATATAAATGAATCTTTTAAAATTGAATTTGATCCTATTAGTGATGCGTTGGCAGCAATAAGAAATGGTGAATGTATAATTGTTGTAGATGATGAAAGAAGAGAAAATGAAGGAGATTTAATATGTGCAGCGCAGTTTGCTACTCCACAACAAATTAATTTTATGGCTACTGAGGGACGTGGTCTCATATGCCTAGCTATGCAAGGTGAAAAGCTTGACTCTTTAGATTTACCATTAATGGTAGATAGAAATACTGATGAAAATCAAACAGCTTTTACGATATCAATTGATGCTGGACCTGAAAATAATGTTACTACTGGTATTTCCGCTGAAGACAGGGCAAAGACAATTCAAGTTGCTATAAATCCAAATACAAAACCTGATGATTTAAGAAGGCCAGGACATATTTTTCCATTAAGAGCTAAAAAAGGTGGAGTATTAAAGAGGGCAGGTCATACCGAAGCGGCAGTAGATATTGCTGCAATGTCTGGTCTTTACCCCGCTGGAGTGATTTGTGAAATACAAAATCCTGACGGATCCATGTCGAGACTTCCACAACTTAAAGAGTATGCAAAACAGTGGGGAATGAAATTAATATCCATAGCTGATTTAATAAGTTATCGATTTCAAACTGAAAGATTTGTATTTAGAAAATCCGACGCTGTTCTTCCAAGTATTTTCGGTAATTTCAAAGCATATGGATATGTCAATGAACTAGATGGTTCAGAGCACGTTGCGTTAGTTAAACAAAAATCATCAAAATTAAGTGAACCTGTACTTGTAAGAATGCATTCAGAGTGCTTGACTGGCGATGCTTTTGGATCATTACGTTGTGATTGTAGACCCCAATTAGAGGCTGCTTTATCAAGGATAGAAAAAGAGGAAGAGGGAGTTGTTGTCTACTTGAGACAAGAAGGCCGAGGTATTGGTCTAATAAATAAATTAAAAGCTTACAGCTTACAGGATGGTGGATTAGACACTGTAGAAGCTAACGAAAAATTGGGTTTTCCAGCTGATCTCAGAAATTATGGAGTTGGAGCTCAGATATTAACCGATCTAGGAATAAAAAAACTAAAATTACTTACAAATAATCCTAGAAAAATTGCTGGATTAGGTGGTTATGGAATAGAGGTAATTGAGAGAGTTCCATTAGTAATTTGTCCAAACGATAATAATGCAGAATATTTGAGTGTAAAAAAAACGAAGCTGGGTCACATGATTGATGAAGATAACCCTAATTCAAGGAATATCGATCCATTTATATCAATTTTTCTTGACGGAAAATATAAGTCTATTGATCTAGTTCCTATAAAAAATAATGTTATTAAGTTCTGTAGTGAGCAGAACATTAATATTAAACTAGAAAGTACACCAAGATTATTGGCCTTTTGGAATCGACCAAAATTAGTTTGGCGAATTTTGCATGATCAAAATAGAACAAATTCCAACATTACTGATGAAGAAATAAAAAATATAGAATTGTTTATTCAGTTTTTATCCAACTGTGAAAATAGTACAAAAATTGGAATTATTGTTTCTAGAAACATTGAACAAGCTTTACACCCAAAAAGTAGCATCAAATTAATCAATACTAAATTTACTATTAATAATGAAATCTTATATTCATCTACAAGAAAATTTAACCTAGATAAAGAAACATTTAGTATTGTATTTGAAGGCTAAATTATTACTTTAATGTAGCTTTTAGAATTTTTGAACCATTAGTGAGTTTTAGCACAACATCCATATCCTCTGTCTTACCAAAAACAGTATGAACTCCATCTAGATGAGGCTGTGGTTCATAAACTATAAAAAACTGACTACCACCTGTATCCTTTCCTGCATGAGCCATTGAAAGTGAACCTTTTAGATGTTTATTGGAATTGATTTCACATTTAATATTATATCCAGGACCTCCAGTTCCTGGCATACCAGATGCTCCGTCGCGAGTGTTAGGACATCCACCCTGAGCCATAAATCCAGGAATAACTCTGTGAAATGCTAGACCATCATAAAAACCATCACTAATCAAATTCGTAAAGTTTTTAACTGTATTAGGTGCGTCGTCATTGAAAAATTCAATATTAATGTTCCCTACTTCTGTTTCAAATAATGCAGTTGTCATTTTTTATATGTTTAAAATTTATTCTGATATTTTAATAGCTAAAGCAACTTTTCAAGGTTTTCCTTAATGGTATTTATATCAATGTTATCTTTTTTACTATTTTTGTCTTCCTCCCAATTTTCAACTTCTAGGTTTTTCTGTGGTGGTGAAATTAACAACCTATCTTCTGCTGTTTTAGGTACAAAATTTTTCTCTACTAATTTGCATTCGTAGTCTAATTTAATGCAGAAATCTTTTATTTCCTCAATGTTGATCATTTCAACAGTTGGCAAAGGAAAATCTTGAGCTTCTAATAGACCACAATATCTTGTTGCATCATCTTTATCTTCAAACATAAGAACAATGGTCCTTCCTTTAAGTTCGATTGAATGAATACCTTCCTTATCTGTTCCTGAATTATATAAGAGAACAAATATGTTCATAATTATCATTTTTCCTAACTATATAATATTTGATTAAGAATCAGAAAGTGATAATTCTTGTAATCTTGTATATAAAGCAATTTCTTCATCATTAATATCAGCAGGTATCACTACCAAGATTTCAACATATTGATCACCTACATTATCTTCGAAAGTTAAACCCCTACCTTTTAAACGTAACATTCTTCCAGTAGAAGATTTTGGTGGTACTTGAAGTGTGACATTTCCATCAAGGGTAGGAACCTCTACTGCACAACCAAGAAGAGCATCATGAGGAAATAACTCTAATTTATAAAGAACTCTTAAACCATCAATTCTTAGACCACTTTCGGTTTGAACTTTTAACTGTAGATAATGATCTTTACCTCCTCTCGCTATATTTTCAAGTCTTAATCGCCATCCATCTCCAGCGAATGGAGGTGTATCAACTTCTACTACAGTTTCATCTTCAAGTTCAATTAAAATTGAAGCTCCATTTAAGGCCTCATCAGGAGTTAACTCAATAACTGTTTCAATATCTTGGTGGAGTTTAACTGGAGGCGGCTCTTCTGGAGAGGTTGTAGGGTATTGATAATTAATAAATTCATCATTATTTGTGTTTATCGATTCATCCTCAAATGCTTCATCATATTCCTCGTAATTCTTTGGTGAGAATTCATATCCAAATAATGCATCAAGATAATCTTGAAAATCAGGAAACCCTGTCTTGAAATTATTATTTTCGAATTCATCCTTGATATTTTCATCCGAATTTTTTTTCCTCAGATTAGGATCACGTAAATATTCGTATGCTTCGTTAATTAATTTAAATCTTTCCTCTGCATTAAGATCATTTTTATTTAAATCTGGATGCCATTTTCTTGCTTCTCTTCGAAAGGCCTTTTTAAGTTCTTTATCATCGAAATTAGGGGATAAACCCAAAATCGACAAATAGTCTTTTTTAGAGGAAGTAGTCATTGTCCCATGGATCATCGTCCCTAGAATTACCATACCTCGAATTTCTATAATTTCTATTCATTTGATTATCCCAAGGATCATCATCCCAATAATCATCTGAAAAGAGTTCATCCTTTAATGATCCAAATGTATTTTTGATGCTCTGTAAGGGATTATTATCAATTTTCTTTTCTACCGCAAATTTTCTGTTTAAGCCGAATAATGCTTCTTGAAGTGCACTTACTGAAATTTCTAATTCTTGAGGATCATCATCATCTATATACTCTTCAACATCTTGAATGGCTAATTCAACGGCTCGTTGTTGCCTTTCGGCACCATAAGGACCAAATTCTAATGAAGCATCCCTAAGTCTTCTCTCAGCTTGCGCGATAAGAGTTAAAGCACTATTTTTTCTATCAATTACAGATCTTCTCTTCCTATCTTCATTAGCTTTTGCTTTTGCTTCTTCAATTATCGAATTTATTTCTTGTTCATTTAAATTAGAACCCCCAGAGATTGTAACTTTTTGCTTTCTTCCAGTTGTTCTATCAGTAGCACTTACTTCTAAAAGACCATTAGCATCAATATCAAACGCTACTTGGACTTGAGGTATACCTCTTGGAGCTGGAGGTATTCCTGATAGTCTAAATTTACCAAGTGATTTATTTTCAGAGGCTAAAGGTCTTTCTCCCTGCCGTACTTGAACAATAACTGATGATTGATTAGCTTCTGACGTGCTAAAAACATCAGATTGTCTAACTGGTATTGGCGTATTACGAGGAATGAGTACCTTCATAAGACCACCAATAGTTTCTAAACCTAAAGATAAGGGAGTAACGTCATTTAGTAGTAAATCTTGTAAATCACCACTAATAATTCCAGATTGTATAGCTGCTCCAACTGCTACGACTTCATCAGGATTAACTGATTGACAAGGATCATTAGGAACGAGAGTTTTCACTAATTGTTGAACCATGGGGATTCTTGTACTGCCACCTACAAGAACTACCTCATCAATGTCTTCTGCATTCCATCCGGAATCATCTAGAGCTATTTGAACAGGCTCTAATAATCTATCTAGTAAATCTTGTGATAATGATTCAAATATTTTTCTATCTAAGGTTTCTTCAATATGTAACGGCCCCTCTTTACTTGTTGTAATAAATGGTAAAGATATTTTCGTTTTTTGCAATCCTGACAATTCACATTTAGCTTTTTCAGCAGCCTCAGTTAATCTCTGTAAAGCTTGTCTATCCCTTCTTAGATCAATATTATGTTTTGCTAGAAATTTTTCTGCAAGCCAATCAACTATTTTTGAATCAAAATTGTTTCCTCCTAGCTGTGTATCACCACATGTAGCTTTAACATCAAATACACCATTAGAAATTTTTAATAATGAAACATCAAATGTTCCTCCCCCTAAATCAAAAACTAAAACATTATTAGAAGAACTCTTTTCAAAACCATAAGCTAAGGCAGCGGCAGTAGGTTCATTTAAAATTCTATCTACTTTAATACCAGCTAATATTGCAGAATCCTTTGTAGCTTGTCTTTGAGATTCATTAAAGTAAGCAGGAACTGTAATAACTGCAGAATCAACAGTATCTCCAAGATATGTTTCGGCATCGTTAATTAATTTTCTAATCAATGAGCTCACTAATTCTTCTGGTGCATACTCTCTTTCTGTATTTGGACTTAAAACCCTAACGCTTCCATTGGTATTAGCCTTTACGTTATAAGGAACAGAAATACTATTCTCATCTAATTCATCCCAATCACTACCAATAAATCTTTTAAGGTTATAGAAGGTATTCTTAGGATTTAGAACAAGTTGTCTTCTCGCTTGGTCTCCTATTACTATTTCCTTATCTTTTGTAAACCCAACTATTGAAGGTGTTGTTCTAGAACCTTCAGAATTAGCAATAACGATTGGACGACCAGCTTCTATAACTCCTACCACAGAGTTAGTAGTACCTAAATCAATTCCAACTATTTGCCCCATGATTTAAATGCTAAATTAAAGCAAAATTTACTAAAAATTTAATTAATTTTTATCTTAGATATTTACATATAATAGTAAAAATCAAATATTTTCAACTTAATTTAAATAAAAAGATTATTTATAACTTGTCAAAAAGATCATTACCCACTTTAAAACATTATTTACAGACATAGTTGTTGATGTAGTTAGCCAAAATAAACTAATATAAAACGGAGAGAGAGGGATTCGAACCCTCGATAAAGTTGCCCCTATACAGCATTTCCAGTGCTGCGCCTTCAACCACTCGGCCACCTCTCCCAAGATAATCATTTTAACCCCTTATCATCCCATTTTAGAGGAAATTTATTTGAAAAAGACTTTCACAGTCACGATTAAAAATATAGAAACCGGCAAGTTTTACCAAGAGCAGGTTAACAGTGACGAGTATATACTTAAGGAATTTGAAAAGAAAGGTTTCAAACTTGCATTTTCTTGTAGAAATGGTTGTTGTACAAGTTGTGCAGTTAAAATAATATCTGGTACTTTGAAACAACCTGAGGCCATGGGTGTATCTCAAGCTTTAAAAGACCAAGGTTATGCACTTCTTTGTGTTGCTAAAGCAACATCAGATCTTGAGGTTGAAACTACATATGAAGATGAAGTATACGATTTACAATTTGGACAATATTTTGGGAGGGGAAATACAAGAGTTGCGCCACCGTGGGAATTTGAGGAAGATTAATTATCATGTTTGAATTAAGTGAAATAGAGGAACTTGCAAATCAAGTAAACTTTTCAAGTTTGTATGAAATAGCTATGAAATCGGCACAAATTGGCAATGAAATTTTAAAAGTTAATTACAATAAAATTCAGAAAATATCATCAAAGGGTAGAAAGGGTGATCTAGTTACCAATGTAGATTTGGAGGTTGAAAACAAAATAAAAGAGTATTTACTAGAAGAAACACCAAACATATCAATAAATGCAGAGGAGTCGGGTAAATTAACCAAATCTTCGGATTTAACGTGGTGTATAGATCCACTAGACGGTACAACAAATTATTCCCATGGATATCCTTTTTTTGGAACTTCTATTGGTCTTGTATATAAAAATAAACCAATCATAGGGGCTATATCTGTACCTTATTTAAATGAGCTATATTCAGCCTGTATAGGTTTAGGTTCCTTCTGCAATGATAGTGCACTTACAGTATCTTGTCCTTCTAAGCTTTCTGATAGTTTACTTGTAACTGGTTTCTCTTACGACAGATTTGAGACAGAGGATAATAATTATGCTGAATTTTGTTATTTAACACATAAAACTAGAGGAGTTAGAAGAGGAGGAGCAGCGGCAGTTGATCTAGCATTTGTTGCGTCAGGTAAAGTAGATGGATACTGGGAAAGGGGATTAGAAGTCTGGGACCTAGCTGCCGGTGCTATTATTGTTAAAGAGGCTGGTGGTATTATTTCTGATTATCCATCAGGCGAATTTAATTTAAGTTCTGGAAGAATTTTAGCTTGTTCTCCTAGCCTTGAGCATGAATTAAAAAATGAACTAAATAAAGTCTCTCCATTTAAAAAAAATCTCTATAGCTAAAATTCGTTAAATATTAAAATGACAGATATAAAGGAAATTAAATTAGTCGATGTAAAAAATAACTCAAATATCATAAATAATTTAAATAGTATTTATAAACTATGGGGCTATGAAGAGGTCTCACCCTCATTTATAAATACTTTGGAGACGATAAAAGGCCGTGGTGTTATTGACGAAAATCAGGTTGTGGGAATAGTAAGTAATAATGCATTATGCCTTAGGCCAGAAATGACAACATCAATCGTCAAATTGTCATCTACTAGATTAATAAATAAGAAAAGACCGATAAGACTATTTACCAATGGAATGGTCTTTTATAAAAAAAATAATAAAAATTCAATCAAGTTACAAGAGAACCTTCAAAGTGGAATTGAATTAATTGGATATGATACAAAATCACCAGAAATTGAAGTTATTAATATACTTTTTGATGCAATCGATAATATTAATTTGAAGGATGATTGTAATTTATGTCTATTAGTTAGTACCACAAAAATAATGGACTTGATACTGCACAAATATAAAAAGAATAATTTTGAAGAAATCAAGAAAAGTCTGGTTAATTTTGATCAAGATAATTTATCTAAATTAGAAATAGATGAAGATGATAAATATATTCTTAAAGATCTTTTATTCACACGAGGAGAACCAATTGAAATATTAAAAAAATTAAAAACAATATATGGTACTAGTAAAACTTTAGATGACTTAAATTTTTTATTTGAAACATTATCAAAAATATCAAATAGATATGGTGTTAAAATACAACTTGATCCAACCTTTCAACCTCACTTGAATTTATATGAAGGAATAGTTTTTCAACTAATAGGTGAAAATGGTAAATATAAAAACGTCATAGCAAAAGGTGGAAGATATGATGAGTTAGTAAGATTCTTTAGTCCTAATGAAAAAATCTTTAATGGGATTGGTTTTACAATTTCAGTAGATATTTTAAGAAATTTAATTAAGGAAGAAAAGACAGATAAAAAAAAGATATTATTGATGTTTAAAGATTCTTATTTGTTAGAAAAAGGTATGAATGAACAAAAAGTACAACAGAAAAAAGGAAATATTGCTGTCTTACATTTAAATCCATGTAATGACTTAACTAAAGCCAATCAAATAATGAGAGAAAATAATTGTAGTGAGATTTTGTGGGTTAATTAAAACATTTTAAAAAGGTATTTGACTTTTAAATGCATATATTGTTCGGACAATACTCCTAATTAAACTTGATTAACTAGTTTTTACGAAATAAGATTTAATATGTTGGATTTTTTTTAAATGGAAAAAGGCGAAATTCGTATTAATACCGAAAATATTTTCCCAATTATCAAGAAGGCAGTTTATTCTGACCATGAAATCTTTTTAAGAGAACTTGTTAGTAATGGTGTTGACGCAATTAGTAAAAGAAGAATGGCCTCTATGGCAGGTGATTGCGAGAATACTGAGCAGGCTCAAGTAAAAATAACAATAAACCGTGAAAAAAATAAGTTAACAATTTCCGATAATGGAATTGGAATGAATGATGAAGAAATTAAGAAATACATAAACCAAGTTGCATTTTCTAGTGCTGAAGAATTCCTAACAAAATACAAAAAAGATAATGATGAATTCATAGGTCATTTTGGACTAGGTTTTTATTCAAGTTTCATGGTGGCAGATAGAGTTGATATATTAACTAAGTCGGCAATTGGGGAATCAAAAGCTTTCAAATGGTCTTGTGATGGATCGCCAAATTTCACGTTAGAGGAATCAGAAAGAGAGACAATTGGTACAGATATTATTCTTCACCTACTTGAAGAAGAAAAAGAGTTTATCGAGCCTGAAAGGATTAAAGCACTAATAAAAAAATATTGTGATTTTATGCCAATAGATGTCTTATTAGAAGGAGAGATAATTAATAAGAAAAATCCCCCTTGGAGAAAACAACCTAGTGAATTAAAAGATGAAGATTATATTGAGTTATATAAATACCTTTATCCTTTCCAGGGAGATCCACTTTTATGGATTCATCTAAATACAGATTATCCATATGACATACAAGGGATATTGTATTTTCCAAAATTGTCAGGTAGAGCTGATTGGGAAAAAGGAGAAATAAAACTATTTTGCAATCAGGTATTCGTAAGCGATTCAATTAAAGAGATAGTACCAAAGTACCTTTTACCTCTTAGAGGAGTTATTGACTCTACAGATATCCCCCTAAATGTTAGTAGAAGTGCATTACAAACAGATAGAAAAGTAAGGTCCATATCATCATTTATCTCAAAAAAAATCGCTAATAAACTGAAGGATTTGATAAAAAATTCTCCAGAATTTTATGCAGAAATTTGGGATTCCATCTCTGCTTTTATTAAAATTGGTGCTATCGAAGATGAAAAATTTGCTGATTTAGTCAATAACAGTATAATTTTCGAAACAATAATAAATTCTGAGAAAGACGTCACTAAAGATATTGAAAATAAAACTCTTATCAAATCCAATGAAAAATATTTCACAACTCTAGCAAATTACAAAGAACGAAATAACATAATTGATTCTAAAAAAATAATTTACTGTTCAGATTCGATTGCTCAGTCAAGCGCACTAAATATCTGCCTATCTGATAATAAAGAAGTTATTAAATCAGATCCCTTAATTGATGCACAATTTCTTCCTTGGTTAGAAAGTAAAAACGAAGATTATCAGTTTCAAAGAGTTGATTCAGAAATAAATGAACTTGATGATAAAGAATCTAAAGAAATTGTAGATAAGGATGGCAAATCAAATACAGAAAATCTTAGAGATACTATTGTAAAAGCACTTAATAACGAAAAAGTAACGGTTAAAGTTCAGTCACTTTCAAGTAAAGGTGCCCCACCCGCAATGATTTTGCTTCCAGAGCAAATGAGAAGGATTAATGATATGGGTGCTTACATGGAACAAAAGATGCCAGGCTTACCTGAATATCATGTGCTTTTAATTAATAAAGAACATCCTCTTATTGTTGGTCTTAATAAAATTACAGGTAATAAAATAATCATTGATAAAAAAGATCCTATAGAAAATCCATTGGCATCTAAAATTGCAAATCATGTTTACGATATGGCTAAACTATCTGTTGGTGGATTAGATCAAGAACAGATTATTAATTTACAAAATAACAACGCCGAATTAATTTCAGAATTGCTTAATTCAACAAATTGAGTCGTATGTTAAAATTTTTACAGATCTAACTCAAAAAATATGTCAAGAGTTTGCGAACTGACTGGTGCAAAAGCTAATAATGGTATGGCCTTGAGTCACTCACATATACGTACAAAAAAATTGCAACAAGTTAATCTCCAAAAAAGGAGACTTTGGTGGGAAGAAGGGAAAAAATGGGTGAATATAAAAATTAGTACCAAAGCACTAAAATCTATACAAAAAATAGGTTTAGATAAATTTGCTAAATCAAATGGAGTAGATTTAAAAAAATTCTAAATTTGATGAGAAATTTAGTTGTAAGTATATTAATACCATTAATTATTTTATTTAATTGTAATTCAGCAATTGCTTTTGACTTTGCTCCTGAAGTTGGTGATCCAGCTCCAAAATTTCAGTTAGAAGGTTTTAATAAAAACGTAAAATCAAAAAAAATTTGGGAATTAAATGATTTTCAAGGTAAGTGGCTTGTTATGTATTTTTATCCAAAGGACTTTACAGCAGGTTGCACTCTTGAAGCTAAAGGTTTTTCGGAACTAAAAAAAGATTTTTCAAAATATAATGCCGAAATTGTTGGGATTAGTGCTGATAATCAAGATACTCATGAAAGTTTCTGCAGCGAGAAATCCATTAACTACACTTTATTATCTGATCCTGAAGGAATTATTAGCGAAAAATATGGTTCTTGGATTCCTCCATTTTCAGATAGAAATACTTTTTTGATTTCACCAAAGGGGGAAATTTCTTATAGATGGATAAGTGTTTTACCTATAAATCATGCAAAGGAAGTACTTAATATACTAAAGAAGAAATTATAAATTTTGCACGAACTTTCATTTGGAAATTGGTTAATTCACATCTCTTCGGTCATTGAATGGATATTTACCATCTTTGTCGTGTACAAAATTTCTAAATATAAACAATATAATTTATTTTTTTGGTTAAGCTTAGCTATGGTCCCAAACTTAATAGGAGCTATGTGCGCTATAACTTGGCATATCTATGATAATCAAGATGCATTATATGGATTAGTAACGCTTCAAGGGATATTTACATTTATTGGAAATTCAACATTAGCTCTTGCATCATTCAATATTTTTAAAAAGAAAGAAAATTATGAATGATTTATTTATAAATTTTCTAGAAATATTAGCTGAAATTGACAATACAGCTTTGTTCGCAGTATCTATAATTCCATATGCAATCTTTTTGTTTTATTTATATAAAATTAAATGTGTTAATAAATTAGTAAAAACAGGTTATTCCTTAACAGTTTTATTTGTTTTAATAACAATAATAGTTTCTATCTACACCTTAAATTACTACGATAAAACCCTTGTTGAGGTTGACTTCTTGCATGGTTTAGCTGAATCATTCTTAACACTAAGCGATTTTGTTATTTTGTTGGGTTTCATAAAGATTTTAAATAGCTTAGAAGTAAACAACTCTTAAGACCTTTTACAATTTTGTGTTTTTTAGGTAAAAGTATTAGAGAATATATAAAAATAACGATTTTTTATGTTTACTACATTATTTGCAGCCGCTTCTGCTCCAGCAACTTTCGAATGGTCACCAAAGTGCGCCGTTGTTATGATTGCATGTAATGTTTTTGCCTATGCAATTGCTAGAGCAACTATCAGAAAACCTAATGAAGGTTTTGAAATACCCAATTCAAAATTCTATGGTGGTTTAAGTCATGCATCAGTTGTAGGTGCAAACTGCTTAGGTCATATTTTCGGGATTGGAGCAATTTTAGGATTAGCATCACGAGGCGTTTTATAAAAATTAGTTATTATGTTTTTAATTATTTAACTTAAATTTCTTAATAATTCTGTCTGCCATCTGATCAGGAATAAGTCCTAATTTTTCTTTACTCTGATCAGGTGATGCATGATCAACTAAAACATCAGGTATACCTATTCTGTATACAGGTATATTTAGATCATTATCGCTCAATAATTCAACTATTGCAGAACCAAATCCGCCTATAAGGGTTCCCTCTTCCATTGTTACTACTTTTTTAATCCTACTTGCTAAAGGCATAATAAGATTTTTATCAAGGGGTTTCACAAATCTTGCATTAACAATACATACATTAATGTTCATATCTTTTAGAATCTTTGCAGTTTCAATAGCAGATGCGACCATTGATCCATAAGCAACAATTAAAATATCTTCTCCTTCTTCAAGTATTTCAGCTTCGCCTATATTCAATGGTTCCCAACCCTCATCCATTACAGCAACCCCTAACCCAGAACCCCTAGGTATTCTTAAAGCTGTAGGACCCTTATGATTAATTGAAGTTATTAACATTCTCTGTAATTCAGACTCATCCTTAGGTGCCATTAAAACAAAATTAGGTATAGATCTCATGTAACTGATATCGTACTGACCTTGATGAGTAGGACCGTCAGCACCAACTATCCCAGCTCTATCAAGTACAAATGATACAGGTAAATTTTGTATCCCTACATCATGTATTAATTGATCGAAAGCACGTTGAAGAAAAGTACTATATATAGCTACAACAGGTTTAAGACCATCACAAGACATTCCTGCCGCAAGAGTAACTGCATGTTGTTCTGCTATTCCTACATCTATATATTGATCTGGGATATTTTTTTGCAATAAATCTAAACCAGTACCTGTAGCCATTGCTGCTGTAATACCAACTACTTTGCTATCTTGTTCACATATTTTCAATAAGGTCTGACCAAATATTTTACTATAACTAACTGGCTTAGGTTTTTTTGATGGAATAGATTTTCCAGTCGTAAGATCAAATGCAGACTGTGCATGATATCCAACCTGATCAGCTTCTGCATAAGGATAACCCTTACCTTTTGTTGTGACAACGTGAACAAGTACAGGTTTTTTAAGTTTATGAGCAGCGTTAAAAGTCTTAACTAAATTACCAATATCATGACCATCAATTGGACCCATATATGTAAATCCAAGTTCTTCAAAAACAGCACCAACCTTAGGCACAGATAATCGTCTAACACTTCCTTTAATATTTTTGAATTCTTCTGGAATATCCTTACCAATTAAGGGTATATTTTTTACACTTTCTTGAACACTATCGGACAAAAATTGTAATGGTGGACTTACTCTTACCTTATTTAAATAAGATGAAAGGGCTCCAACCGGAGGGGAAATAGACATATCATTATCGTTTAAAACTACAACTAAAGGGGTATTTGGTAAGTGACCTGCATGATTTATAGCTTCTAATGCCATACCTCCAGTTAATGCTCCATCTCCAATAACAGCGACGCATTTATAATTTTCACCTTTTCTATCTCTTGCTATTGCCATTCCTAAAGCAGCGGAAATTGAAGTACTTGCATGTCCAGCACCAAAATGATCGAATTTACTTTCACTTCTTTTTAGATATCCAGCGACTCCATTTTGTTGTCTTAGGGAATCAAATTGACTAAAACGTCCTGTAATTAATTTATGAGGGTAACCTTGATGTCCTACATCCCAAACAACTTTGTCGAAATCAAGATCAAGAGTTTGATATAAAGCCAATGTCAACTCAACCACACCTAATCCAGGACCAAGATGTCCACCACTAGTAGATACTACTTGAAGATGTCTTTCTCTAATTTGACATGCAATTTCTTCTAATTGTGAAACTGTTAAGCCATGAAGTTGATTTGGATGACTTAACTCACTTAAAAGCATTTAACAAAAATTGGTATTCATATAATCTAAAACGCCGAGGTGCAAAATGAGTATTTTTTTTGAAATAGATCATGTAATGTTTTATTAGATTAATAATTAATGCTAAAAATATATATATGAATGATTATTTAGGAAAAATACTTCAAGCTGAAGTCTATGAAGTTGCAAAAAAAACACCACTAGAGAAAGCTCATAATTTAAGTAATGCACTTAATAATGAAGTTTTTCTCAAAAGAGAAGATCTTCAAGATGTATTTTCATTCAAAATAAGAGGTGCCTATAACAAAATGAGTAAGCTCACTAATTCCCAGCTTACTCAGGGTGTAATTACTTCAAGTGCAGGCAATCATGCTCAAGGGGTTGCACTTAGTGCCCTTAAATTAAATTGCCAAGCAACCATATTAATGCCCATCACAACACCTCTTGTAAAAGTTAATGCAGTAAAAAATTTAAAAGCAAAAGTTATACTTTATGGAGATAATTATGATGAAACTTACAAAGAGGCAATAAGGATTAGCAAAGAAAGAAATTTATGCTTTATTCATCCCTTTGATGATCCAGATGTCATAGCAGGACAAGGAACTATAGCTGTCGAACTTGAACAACAGCTAAAGGACAAACCTTATGCAATTTATATTGCTGTAGGTGGTGGTGGATTGATATCAGGAATATCCTTATACATTAAAAAAATATGGCCTGAAGTAAAAATAATTGGCGTAGAACCAGAAGACGCAGACGCTATGACAAAATCCTTGGAAGAAGGAAAAATTGTGGAATTAACATCTGTAGGTCAATTTGCTGATGGAGTGGCAGTTAAAAAAATTGGTAAAAATACTTTTGATATTGGCAGAAAATATATTGATAAGATGATTAGGGTTAATACTGATGAAATATGCGCTGCTATAAAAGATGTTTTTGAGGATACTAGATCAATACTAGAGCCTGCAGGAGCATTATCAATTGCAGGAATGAAAAAAGATATTTTAAATTCAAATCATTCAAATAGAAAAATGGTTGCGATTGCATGCGGTGCAAATATGAATTTTGAGAGGCTTAGATTTGTAGCGGAAAGAGCAGAACTTGGAGAGTGCAAAGAAGTAATGATGGCTGTTGAAATTCCTGAACGTGCGGGCAGTTTAATTGATTTTTGTAAATTACTTGATAATCGAAATTTAACTGAATTTAGCTATAGGATGTCGAATTCTATGAATGCCCAGATCTTTGTAGGAGTTCAAGTCTATGGGTTGAATGATAAAAAAAATCTTTTAAATGTTTTTAGAAATTCGGAGTACTCTTTTATTGACATAAGTGATGATGAATTATCTAAAAATCATCTCAGACATATGGTAGGTGGAAGATTACCAAAGAATTTTAAAGAAATTGATAATAGAAACTTTGTTGAGATTTTATACAGATTTGAGTTTCCTGAAAGGCCTGGCGCATTAATAAACTTCTTAAATAAAATGAAATCTAATTGGTCTATAAGTGTATTTCACTATAGGAATTATGGTGCTGATGTAGGGAAAATTGTTATTGGAGTTTTAATCGATAGAAATGAAATTGTAGAGTGGAATAAATTTGTAAGAATTCTAGGCTATAAATTCTGGGATGAAACTCAAAACGATACATATAAATTATTCCTTGGTGCATCAGATTAAATTTAAGGTAAATTAGGAATGATTTCGGTAATAAAAATCAATCAATCTGATCTAAATACCACGCCAATATCTAATATAGATCTAGTTACTAAAGTTGAAGCTGTTCTATATTTGAAAGGCAGACCGATAACAAAAAAGGATCTTTCAGAAATAACTAATTCTGATTTAAACTCAATAAGTGATGCAATTAAAGATCTAAAAAATAAATACTCTAATCCCAACTCCGCTATTGAATTAAATGCAGTTAATAACAGTTTTTCTCTCGAACTAAAATCTAGTCTTAATGAATTTGTCGATGATTTACTTCCTTCTGATTTAAAAACATCAGAATTAAGAACATTGGCAACTATAGCGATCAAAAAAAAGATCCTGCAATCGGATCTTATACTTCTTCGAGGTTCAGGTGCTTATGATCATATTAAAGAATTATTAGAAAAGAAATTTATCGTCAAACGGAAGCAAAAAGATGGTAGATCATATTGGCTATCATTATCAGAAAAGTTTTTTCAAACTTTTGCTGTAAGTAATGAATATCTCTCAAATATAGGAAGCAGCAATAATAAGTAAATGTTAGGATATATTAAATTACGACAAGATGATGCTATCTGAGATTTTTGCAGTTCTGGGCCAAACTTTATCAATTTATTCTTTTATATTGATAATAAGAATTTTACTTACATGGTTTCCAGGTATTGATTGGAGTAACGGTGTTTTATCTGCATTAACTTCTATCACAGATCCTTATTTAAACATTTTTAGAGGTATTATCCCTCCAATAGGAGGATTTGATATTTCATCTTTATTAGCTTTTTTACTTTTAAATGTTATTCAAAATTTAATTTCAAATCTCCAGTATGCAAGCTTAGGTTATAGCTGAATTTATCTATCATCTCCAGACCCTCTTATCTTCCCATTAGCAGCTCTTAATTTTAATTTTTCCAGGTTTTGTAATGCAACATCCTCTAAATTGAAATCTAATTCTGTGCAAAGATTTGATACGTACCACAAAACATCTCCTAACTCTTTTTTAATACCTAATTTTGATTCGTTATCAAAAATTCCATTTTGATCCCTTATAACCTTTTTAACTTTTTCTGCCACCTCACCAGCCTCTCCAACTAAACCAAGAGTTGGATAAATATTATTTGAGCCTAAATCGGGATATTGTGCTGTTTCTCTCGCTTTTTTCTGATAAGTTTTAAAATCCATGACTTAAATAACTAACTTTGGGTATGGTAAATTTATTTA
Source organism: uncultured Prochlorococcus sp. (assembly GCA_902558895.1). Lineage (GTDB taxonomy): Bacteria > Cyanobacteriota > Cyanobacteriia > PCC-6307 > Cyanobiaceae > Prochlorococcus_A. Next base: position 32,753 of record CACEFS010000006.1, on the reverse strand, counting down.
TATCTAGCAATATTATCTATATATGTCGAATATTGATTTAAAAAGAAGAACAAAAATAGTAGCAACTATTGGCCCTGCAACTCAATCTGAAGAGATAATTACAAATTTAATTAAAGCTGGAGTAACAACATTCAGATTAAATTTCTCACATGGAGATCATAAAGATCATGCTGAGAGAATAAAAACCATAAGGGGAGTATCAAAAAAATTAGATATAGATATTGGAATCTTGCAAGATCTTCAAGGACCTAAAATACGATTAGGGCGCTTTAAAGATGGGCCAGTAAAAGTTAAAAAAGGCGATAAATTCACACTGACCTCAAATGAAGTCGAATGTACAAATACTATTGCAAATGTTACCTACGACAAACTTTCTCAAGAGGTTAGCGAAGGGAAAAGAATACTTTTAGATGATGGGAAAATAGAAATGATTGTAGAAAAAGTTGATACTAATGCTAACAATTTGGAGTGCATTGTAACTGTAGGAGGAGTTCTTTCAAACAATAAAGGTGTTAATTTTCCAGATGTTCAATTATCAGTAAAAGCATTAACAGAAAAAGATAAAAAGGATTTGAAGTTCGGTTTATCTGAAGGAGTTGATTGGATAGCGCTAAGTTTCGTAAGAAATCCATCCGATATAAATGAGATAAAAGATTTAATAAACAAAAATGGGCATTCAACTCCTGTAGTCGCAAAAATCGAAAAATTTGAAGCAATTGATCAAATCGATACAGTATTACCCTTATGTGATGGGGTTATGGTTGCTAGGGGTGATTTGGGAGTAGAAATGCCTGCTGAAGAAGTTCCTCTTTTACAAAAGGAATTGATAAGAAAAGCTAATTCATTAGGTATCCCAATAATTACAGCGACTCAAATGCTTGATTCTATGGCTTCTAATCCAAGACCAACTAGGGCCGAAGTTAGTGATGTTGCAAATGCAATTTTGGATGGTACAGATGCTGTAATGCTTTCAAACGAAACTGCAGTTGGAGATTATCCTGTAGAGGCAGTTGAAACGATGGCAACCATAGCAAGAAGAATTGAAAGAGATTATCCACTTAAAGCTATTGAGAGCCACTTACCCAGTACTATCCCAAATGCGATTAGTGCAGCGGTAAGCAATATAGCTAGACAACTTGATGCAGGAGCTATAATCCCTTTAACAAAATCAGGTTCTACCGCTCGAAATGTAAGTAAGTTCAGACCACCAACACCTATCTTGGCCACTACTACAGAGAGAAGTGTAGCGAGAAGATTGCAACTTGTTTGGGGAGTTACTCCAATAGTAGTTAAAAATGACGAAAGAACAGCAAAAACTTTTAGTTTAGCTATGCAAATTGCTCAGGAGATGGGGATCCTAAATCAAGGAGATTTAGTAGTTCAAACTGCAGGTACATTAACTGGCATTAGCGGCTCTACAGATCTAATAAAAGTCGGTTTAGTAAGAAAGATTGTATCAAGAGGTATTTCAATAGGGGAAATCGGTGTCACGGGTAAAGCAAGAATAATTAAAAATAATCTTGATATATCCTTAATTTGCCCAGGAGAAATATTATTTGTTCCGAAGGAATTAATGAAAAATATTCCACTGAGTAAAAATATTGCAGGTATTGTTACGAACCAAAATGTAAATGATGTTTATGCTTTGTTTAACAAAAATAATAAAAAGATTTCTACAATTTGTAATTTAGAAAAAATGGATAATAATCAAATCAGTAATGGCGACCTTATTACACTCCAGCTTAATGAAGGTGTTATATACATGGGACAAATTGAAGATGATGATGCAATAGATAAATATAAATATGTCTAGGAATATATCAATAAAAGAAGCCTTAGGCATGGCCACAAAAACTCTTGTTTCGAACAAATTGAGAAGTTCGTTAACAATGCTGGGGATAATTATAGGAAATGCGTCTGTTATTACGCTTGTTGGACTTGGTAGAGGTGCTCAAACATTAGCAAAAAACCAATTAAGTAATTTAGGTGCCAATGTTTTATTCATTGTTCCCGGAAATAATGACACAAGAAGAAGAGGTATTTCATTCCCAAAAAACCTAGTTCTAGAAGATGCAGTAGCAATAAGCAATCAAGTACCAACAGTTAAAAAAGTAGCGCCTCAAATCTCTGCTAACGAAATAGTGCAATCAAATTCTAAAAGTTTAAATATATCAATTGCTGGAGTTACTCCTGAATTTCTTGAAGTAAGAAGCTTTGAAGTAGATAAGGGTAGATTTTTATCAAAAAGTGATGTTAATAGTGCAAGAAGTTATGTTGTTATAGGTCCTGATCTTAAAAACGAATTTTTCAAAGATAAATCGTCATCACTTGGAAAAAAAATCAGAATTAAAGACCACACTTATGAAATTATCGGAATATTAAAACCAAAAGGTGCTGTATTTGGAAGTAATCAAGATAAAAATGCTTATATTCCATTAACAACAATGGTCAATCGGATTACAGGGAAGGATCCGACATATGGAGTGAGTTTAAGCTTCATTAGTGTTGAAGCGATAAATAAAAATGCAACTAGTGCTGCTAAATTTCAGATTACTAACTTATTAAGGCAAAGACATAAAATAATCAGAGATGATGACTTTGCTGTAAGATCACAAGAAGATGCATTGAATATAGTAACAAATATAACAAGTGGACTAACGTTTCTATTGGCTGGTATTGGGGCAGTTTCTTTAGTGGTTGGAGGCATAGGAATCATGAATATTATGCTCGTTTCTGTAAGCGAAAGGACTGAAGAGATTGGACTTAGAAAAGCGATAGGAGCTAAACAGTCAGATATATTAATTCAATTTTTAATTGAGGCATTGATTTTATCTACAATTGGAGGATTAATTGGAACAACAACGGGATTATCAGGTGTTTTTCTTTTATCTCTGATAACACCACTTCCTGCATCAGTAGGAATTACAACTACTTTTTCCACCATGATCATTTCAGGATCAATAGGTTTAATCTTTGGAGTTTTACCTGCAAAAAGAGCTTCTAAACTAGATCCAATTGTTGCATTGAGAAGTTTATAAATAGAATTTAGAATAATGCTCAATTTTTTTAAATTAATTGAGATACTGTTGAGTCTTCAATTATTAGTAATAACATCAATGTTGCCTGTTTATATACCACTACCTTTTATCTATAAATCTAGTAATAACTTTGAATTGCCTATCACATGGCAAATTCCAACCATAATTTTATTAACACTTATATTTCATAAAAAAGTAGTTTTCAGAGCATTTTCTATATATTTAATTTTGGGATTATTTATATTTCCTGTCTTTCATCAAGGAGGTTCAATAGGTTATTTGCTAACTCCAAGTTTTGGATATTTACTAGGTTTATATCCATTAATAAAAATAATTGATAATTTAAATAATAGAAATAAAATAAACGTTGGAAACTTTTTAAAAAATGGATTTATAGCTATAGGTGCTATGCATTTAACTGGAATATTTTACAACTTCGTACAACTAATTTTCTACAGTCAATTTAATTTATTTTTATATAATTTAGGAAAATACTCATTAGGTAAGATTGGATATCATTTTTTAATGCTTTTTCCACTTACATTACTTATTAAAACTTTAGAACGTTTAAAGCGTAGCAAATAATGATTAAAAAAATACAAACAAAAATATATTTTTTATCATTAAGTATTTTTATTGTTCTAATAGATCAATTTACAAAATATTTAATTTTTTATAACAAAAAATTATTTATTAATAAAGATTTTCTTTTATTCAAATTAGACTTTATAAAAAATTACGGGGCCGCATTTAACATATTTAGTGGTAGTAGAATATTTTTATCTTTAATAAGTATCTTGTTTTCAATATTACTTATTTATTTAATATTTAGGAAAAATACTTTAAATTCACTCGATCTATATTCTTACAGCTTTATTCTTGGGGGAACTATTGGTAATGGCGTAGATAGGATATATAAGGGTTTTGTGGTTGATTTTATAAATTTAAATATTATAAATTTTCCAGTATTTAATATTGCTGATATTTCTATTAATATTGGTTTCATTTTTTTACTGTATAACATTTTTAAAAATAATCGATAATATGAATTACTTGAAATTAAAGTATATCGTATTAATATTATTTCTATATATTTTATTTTCGATATTTATAAGATTAGTAAATATTAATACACTTATTTTTTTAATAATAATTATTTGTATCTTTTATCTTATTGATAAAAAATTATTTAAAAAAATAGTTTATAAAGTTATATATAAAAATAAAAAAAATACACTTTCATTCAAAAATACATATGGTGCTGCCAAGATAAGTTTGGAAGGGCTAGAGAAAATTAATAAAAAAATTAACGATAAAGTAAAAGTTGAATTGTTAAATTACCAAAAAAATAAACTAGAGTCCCAATTAAAAACAGGAGATTATAAAGTTACTCTTTTTGGAGCAGGTTCCTCAGGAAAAACATCTATAGCAAGATCTTTATTGAAAAATATTGTCGGTCAAACTTCCGCAAAAATAGGTACAACAAAGCAAATTAATAGCTATAAAATTCGTATCCCAATCTTAAAAAGAAACATTAATATAGTGGATACTCCGGGTTTATTCGAACCATCTAAATTAGGAGAAGAAAGAGAAAAAGCAACAATTATTCAAGCATCAAATTCCGACTTAGTTCTTTTTGTGTTAGATCAGGACATAAATAAATACGAAAACTATCTAATCAAAGAATTATTGAAATTAAGAAAAAAAATAATAATAGTTCTAAATAAATGTGATTTGAGGTCTAGAGATGAAAATAACCTCATAAAAGAAAATATAATTTCTATTACTTCCGCAAAAAAAAATAAAATTTCAGTTGTTCAAACAATTGCAGTGCCTCAACATTCACCCTATATAAAATCAGATAATTTAAATTTAGTTCCAGATGTAGGAAGTTTATTTAGAGAAATAATAGAAACGCTCGATAATAATGGTGAAGAGTTATTGGCGGATAATATTCTTTTGCGCTCAAATAAGTTAGGTATTAAAAGTAAAAATTTCCTGCAAGAACAAAGATATTTAAGGGCAAATAAAGTGATTAATAAATATATGTGGATAACAGGAGGAGTAATACTAGTTAATCCACTACCAGCTGTTGATTTCCTTACTACTACCTCCGTAAACCTTCAAATGATAATGGAATTATCAAAAATATATGAAATAAAGATTACAAAAAAAGATGCAAAAGATTTAGCGACTTCATTGCTAAGCGCATTGGCTAAACAAGGAATATTAAAAGGGGGTCTCGCCATTATTTCTCCGGTTTTAGCTACGAGCTTAACTAAAATAATATTATCTAAATCTATACAATCAGTTACAGCAGGCTGGTTAATAAGAATAGTAGGACTAAGTTTGATTGAATATTTTAAAAATGGGCAAAATTGGGGAGATGAAGGAATCCAAGAAGTAGTTGATAAGATCTATAGAATAAGTAAGAGAGAAGAGATTTTACAAAAGTTCGTAAAAGAAGCTATTTCAAAAATTGAAATGAAAAAGTACTTTAAATCAAATAAAAGTTTGCCTCCACATACTATGTAAAATTGGATAATTGATCATTTAAATAAGTTCTGAAATCAAAGATAGTAATTAAGAGTAAATAAGCAATACAAATAGCTATAGATATAAATCCTGTTACTATTGCAATAAATTTTGGTCTACCCATATTCATAAGTTAAGCATCTAAAAGTCTCAAAAGTTCTTCAATATGAGATTCTTTTGTATTATAATTTCCCATAACAACTCGTAAAAAATATTTACCTTTAAATTTTGGTCTAGAAAGCATAAAATCATTTTTAATTAGTTCATTAACTTTAGTTTGAGTCCATTCATCAGAGTCTTTTGGCTTAAGTTTCTTTGGTAAGAATGTGACAATATGAAGAGGGCCTGAATATATATCAAATTTATTTTTACTAATATTTTTTATAAAAAATTCTTTTCTTTTAATTGATGATTTTAATATATTTTCAATTCCATTAAGACCTAAAAAACGTAACCCAAGCCATAGCTTGATAACCTCTGCAGGTCTAGAACCTTGTATGCCTATTTCTCCTCTATTTATAATATTTTCTTTAGATGATATATATGGCAGTCCAGTATTAAAAGTATTTTCTAAAGTACTCATGTTTGAAACCAATAACAAAGATGAAGTCTTTGTGATGCCAATAATTTTTTGTGGATTTATCGTTATCGAATTAGCCTGATTAATATTATTTAGACCTTCTATTGGAATAGAAGTTATAGCAAAAACTCCTCCAATTGAACCATCAATATGTAACCATATGTTTCTTTGTTTACAGATTTCACTTATTTCTTTAATAGGATCAATTGCTCCTCTTACAGTTGTCCCAAGGGTGGCAACAATAGCAAATATTTTTTTATTTTCTATTGAACATTTATTTATAGACTTTCTGAGATCATTTATATCCATTCTACCTTGATTATCAGTTTTAATCCTGACAAGATTAGTATTATTAAGACCCATTACTTTTATACATTTAACGAAGGACGAATGAGCATCCTCACTAACAAGTAATACAGAATTAGGATTTGTAGCTAATCCAGCATTATTTCTAGCTGCTATGAGCGCATTCAAATTACTTAATGTACCTCCGCTAGCAGCTATACCTCCTGAGAAATCATTAAACCCTATTTTCTTGGCAAACCATTTAACTAATGATTCCTCAAGCAAAGTTACACTTGGAGATAACTCGTAAGCGAGAAGATTATTATTTAAACCTGCAGCAATTAAATCTCCCAAAATAGAGAAGATTAAAGGTGGGGGATCAAGGTGAGCTAGTGAGCCAGGATGAACGGGATTAAATGAATTATTCAAAAGAGATTCGATCTCAGAAAACAAATCTTCTTCAGAGTTACCATCTTCCGCAGGCATAATGCACTTGAAACTTTCATCAAAAGGTAAAGGACCATTTTTATCAGCCTTAGAGAACCAGTAACAAAGAGTTTGACTTGCTCTATTGAGAAGAGTAATCAATTTGTCATTAGTCCCTAAATATGAGGGGAAATATATATTTTTATTATTAATTAAATCTTCAGCCATCAGATAAAATATCTATTAACAATTCTATTCTCAATATTGGTAAATGAGATATATTTTTGAAAAAGAAAATAGTAATAAAGATCAACAAAAAAAAACAAATAATTCTAAATACACTTTGTGGATGAATTCGATATTAAAAAGATCCAAAGAAATTGGAAAAATTGAGCTGCCAATCTGTTCAATAATTTTGGATGAGAGAGGAAGATGTATCGGGAGAGGAGTTAACAGGAGGAATATAAATAAAGACCCATTAGGTCATGCTGAGATAATGGCACTTAGGCAAGCATCTCTAATAAAAAATGATTGGAGATTTAATGAATGTACTATTATCACAAATTTAGAGCCATGTACTATGTGCTCCTCTGCTCTTATTCAAGCGCGGATGGGTAAAGTTATTTTCGGGGCTTACGATAAAAAAAGAGGTGGATTGGGTGGCTCAATAGACCTATCAAAACATGAAAGTGCTCATCACAAAATGGAAATAATTGGAGGTATCCTGGAAGATGAATGCAGTCAAATTTTACAGATTTGGTTCAAAAAGTTGAGGACTCAAAAATAGAAAATTTTTTTAGCTCAGTATCAAATAGGTTTAATAATCTGTCAACATTCTCCTCACATGAATTAAAACCCATCAGACCTACACGCCAAACTTTACCGGACAATTCTCCAAGTCCATTTCCTATCTCGATACCAAAATTTCTTAAGAGATGATTTCTAAAACCATCTCCATCAACTGCTGGAGGTATTTTAACTGTGGTTAAAGTTGGCAATCTATAATCCTCTGATACATGTAATTCCATTCCAAGTCTTTCTAAACCATTCCACAGTTTCTTTGCATTAGTATTATGTCTAATCCAAACATTTTCTAAACCCTCATTCGCAATTAATCGTAAACCTTCACGAATAGCAAAATTCATATTTACAGGAGCAGTATGATGGTAAATACGATCAGAACCCCAATATTTATTTAAAAGAGATAAATCTAAATACCAATTAGGTACTTTTGTTTTTCTTGAACTCAGTTTTTCTTCAGCTCTTTTATTCATTGTAAAAGGGCTTAATCCTGGGGGACAACTTAATCCCTTTTGACTACAACTGTATGCTAGATCAATTTTCCATTCGTCTACCAATAATTCTAAAGCCCCAAGTGAAGTAACTGCATCAACCAAAAACAAGCAGTTATTTTTTCTGCATATATCTCCAATACCATCAAGAGGTTGTAAAACACCACTTGATGTTTCAGCATGGACAATGGCAAAAATAGCTGGTTTTTTAGTCTCTATCTCGTACTTAATTTCCTCATAAGTAAAAGCCTGACCCCATGGTTTTTCGATAACAGAAACTTGAGCTTTATATCTAGATGCCATATCAACTAATCTATCTCCAAAATATCCTTTTTTAGCTATAAGAATTTTTTCACCTTCTTCAATAAAATTAGCTATTGAGGCTTCCATCGCTGCACTACCAGTGCCACTCATTGGAAGTGTAAGACGATTATTGCACTGCCAGGTATACCTTAAAAGTTGCTGTACGTCAGACATCAATGAGATATATGCTTCATCTAAATGACCAATAGGATTCAAAGAAAGAGCACTTAAGACTTCTGGATGTGCATTTGATGGTCCAGGTCCTAATAAAAGTCTAGAGGGAACATAAGTCTTTGAGAAATGAGATAAATTCTCTTTATTTAAAGCCGAAATGATATTTGCTTTTGTCAAAGAATTACATTTAATTACTTTTAAATTAAACTAATATCGTCGCTTAAGCGATATTTTTTTATAGAAATTAATTCAATTTAAATAATTAAGTAAATATTTATTAAAGTTATGACTTGAAACACTGAAAGAAGTCATCAAGTGTTGAAAAAAGTGACGTTTGATACATAATAAGAATCATCAAGTTATTAATTTCATAGAAGGTATCTCAAAAGTTATGTCTAAGTCTCCACAAGATGTTTTAAGTCAAATTAAAGATGAAGGAATTGAACTCATCGATTTAAAATTCACAGACATCCATGGTAAATGGCAACATTTAACTCTTACATCAGACATGATAGAAGAGGATTCATTTACAGAAGGTCTAGCATTTGATGGTTCGTCAATAAGAGGTTGGAAGGCAATTAATGCCTCCGATATGTCAATGGTCCCTGATGCAAGTACAGCATGGATAGACCCTTTTTATAAACATAAAACTCTAAGTATGATTTGCTCTATCCAAGAGCCTAGAAGTGGTGAGCCTTATGATAGGTGTCCAAGAGCTTTAGCTCAAAAGGCATTAAAGTATTTAGAATCGACTGGAATAGCAGATACTGCATTCTTTGGACCAGAACCAGAATTCTTTTTATTTGATGATGTTAGATATGACTCTAAAGAAGGAAGTTGTTTTTATAGTGTAGATACTATTGAAGCGCCATGGAATACAGGGAGAATCGAAGAAGGTGGAAATCTAGGATACAAAATTCAATATAAAGAAGGATATTTTCCAGTAGCTCCAAATGATACTGCGCAAGACATCAGATCTGAGATGCTTCTTCTTATGGGTGAATTAGGTATCCCCACAGAGAAACATCACCATGAAGTTGCTGGTGCTGGCCAACACGAGCTTGGAATGAAATTTGATTCGTTAATAAATGCTGCTGATAACGTTATGACTTACAAATACGTTGTCAGAAATGTTGCAAAAAAATATGGAAAAACTGCAACATTTATGCCCAAACCTGTTTTTAACGATAACGGAACAGGTATGCATGTTCATCAAAGTTTATGGAAGAGTGGACAGCCACTATTTTTTGGTGAAGGAGCATATGCAAATTTATCTCAAACAGCAAGATGGTACATCGGAGGCATACTTAAGCATGCACCTTCATTCTTAGCTTTTACTAACCCAACTACAAATAGTTATAAACGATTGGTTCCAGGATTCGAAGCACCTGTAAATCTTGTTTATTCAGAGGGTAATAGATCAGCTGCAGTAAGAATACCTTTAACAGGTCCAAGCCCTAAAGCTAAAAGATTAGAATTCAGATCAGGAGACGCTCTTGCAAATCCTTACTTAGCATTTTCTGTAATGATGCTTGCTGGTATTGATGGAATTAAAAATCAAATTGATCCTGGTGATGGAGTAGATGTAGATTTATTTGAACTTCCAGCAGATGAACTTGCAAATATTGATACAGTACCTTCATCTCTAAATGATTCACTTAATGCGCTAAAAGCAGATAAGGATTATCTATTAGCAGGTGGAGTATTTACTGAAGATTTTATTGATAACTTTATCGATATAAAATATGAAGAGGTACAACAACTAAGACAAAGGCCTCATCCTCATGAATTCTTCATGTATTACGATGCATAATTATAAAGAAGTCATTAGTTTAAAAAAATCAATTTGAGAAATATCACAAAATATTCTCAAATTGAATTTTTTTTTGTTGGAATATAAATATATAAATTGAAAAATGGCTAGGGAATCTATTTCAAAAATTGCATATAAAACGCTACAACAAAGTAAAAGCATTGCAGGTTTCGCTCACAAGCAGATCAGTTCAAGATTAATGAATTTTATTCTTCCCGATTCAAAGCTTGAAAATTTTGATATAGATAAGGATCTTCTAATGCAAATCCAGAATTCCATGGATATCTTAAGAGAAGAAGATTGGAATGATGCAGAAAAAAATATATATCCAAAAAAATTATTGTTTGACGAACCATGGCTTAGATATCTAAGTCAATACCCTAAAATTTGGCTGGACATGCCTTATACATGGGATAGACGCAGAAAACAAAACTTTGATGATCTTCCAAAATCAATTGATAAAGATAATTACCCTCAATATTACTTAAGAAATTTTCATCATCAAACAGATGGTTATTTATCAGATTTTTCAGCTAGTATTTATGACTTACAAGTAGAGATACTTTTTAATGGAAGTGCTGACTCAATGAGGAGAAGAATAATTAAGCCAATAAAAGAAGGACTTGAAATTTTTAGCGATAGAAAAAAAAGCTCTATAAAAATACTTGATGTGGCTACAGGCTCAGGAAGAACATTAAAGCAATTAAGAGCCGCATTTCCTAAAGAAAAAATTATAGGAATTGATTTATCTGATTCATACCTAAAAGAGGCAAGTAGATATATTTCAGATTTAGATGGAGATTTAATTCAGTTAATAAAAGGTAATGCTGAAGAATTACCTTTTGAAAATGATAGTTTTCAATCCATTTCTTGCGTTTACTTATTTCATGAATTACCTAGAACAATTAGAGCTAAAGTATTAAATGAATTTTTTAGAGTTCTTGAACCTGGCGGGATATTAGTACTAGCTGATTCAATTCAAATAAGTGATTCCCCTAACTTTACATCCGTAATGGAAAACTTCTATAAATCTTTTCATGAGCCTTTTTATTGTGATTACATAAAAGAGGATATAGATTCTCGAATAGAAGAAGTAGGTTTTAAAGATGTAAAATCAAATTCCTTTTTTATGACCAAAGTATGGTCTGCTGTAAAGTAAATAAAAACTTCTATGACCTATTGGGATAAAGATACTATTCAGATTGTTCAAAGCCTTAATGACAAATTAAAGATTGATCATTCTAAATGGCATAAAGATAAAGGAAATAAATATAAACGATCTGCAGAACTAATTTCGGCGGGATTATGTCATTTAATTATTTCTTGTAATGAGAAGGAAACTATTGAGTATGTAGAAGAAGGTATTAAATGGTTAAAAGAAATTAACGTTGATCAACCTTGTCCTAGTAAAAAATCACCTTTTTAGAGCCAACTGAAGCCTATTACCTTTACTACTCCATCTAATATCATCAAAACATTCATTAATAATGTATAAGCCACGGCCATTTACACTACTTATTTTTTTTGGTAATTTGTAATCTCTTTTTTTTATTTCTAAACCATTACCTTGATCTTGAATTTGCCAAACACACCAATTAGGAGTAATTATTCTTCTTACTCTAATATTTTTTTTAGGATCTAATTTATTACCATGTTTTACTGCATTAACCAGAGCTTCATGTAAACCAAGTTTTATAAGATAGGTTGATTGAGAATTTTTAATAGGTTCTAATAATTGATCAACAAATTCATTTAACTGTAATGATGATTCGAATTCGTAGTTTGACCAGTTAATCTTTGATCTTTTAAAAAATTTTTTTAAAATATTTTTGCCCCGAAATAAGGACATAATAATATTTTGTTACTATCTTTATTTTAACTTATTAGATACCTCAATTTAAAGAATATTATTATGTCTCTCTGCAATAGCAGGATGCCTTAGGATGGAATCCATAAGTCTTACTCCTCTTAGTTGATTTATTAAAGGCATATGGCCATCAGGAGCATCCAATGACCAGCAAAAAGATCCAGGATATCTAGTCCATAATCCCTCTTTTTTCCAACCTATTTTCGGCCACAATAATTCATATTTTTTCCCTACTGATTTTAATATCTTAGCCTGAATTGAGAATCCAAATCTACCAGTAGAGTAAATAGTCCATAATCTATCTATTGTTTCTAGATCTTTACCTGACATATTCTTAACTTCACTATAGAAAACATATCCACGTTTTTCAGCTAATTTTCCAGCTAATTTTCGTAAATAGGAACTTGTTAATCTATCTGCATCCTCAAATTTTTGCTCAACTAACATCAATTGCAAATCTTCATAATTAATATCAATATCTGAATATGTATTAAACCAATTATTGAATTTAGAGTTTTCAAAATATTCAGGCTTAAATTTTTTTAAAACTTGCAATATCCAACCAGCAGCCCAGTCATCTCCATCACTATCAAAAATATCAAACAGTGAAGTGCCAAGATTAAAAATATTTTCGACTTCAGATTCTATTTGAGCTAATGAATTTATTCTTTTTCTTTGATTGGAATCTACAAATTTTTTTATCAGATCTAATGTAGCATTATACTTATCTTGTTCTTTGTAATTCATTTTAAAAATCAATCAAAAAAATAAAAACTATCCATGTATTTCAAAAGAAAAGAACTAGAGAAATTTAGAAGTTTTAAAGGACCACTTATAGATGTTAGAAGCCCGAGTGAATATTATAAAGGACACCTGCCTAATTCTATTAACATTCCACTATTTGATAATGATGAGAGATCTATAATTGGTACGATTTATAAAAAAGACGGAAGAAAAAAAGCAGTCATTGAGGGATTAAAATTTTTTGAAAAAAAAATGGAATCACTTCTTGATAATTTATTCAAGAGTATTGAGTCTTATAAAACTATCCCAAATAAAAATAATGAATTTTTTATCAGAATATATTGCTCTAGAGGAGGAATGCGTTCACAAAGCATTGCTTGGCTACTAGAAAAATATAAATTAAATCCTATAACACTTAAGGGAGGATACAAAATATATAGAAGATGGGTATTAGATAGTTTCTCAAAAAAGTTAAATATAGTAGTTATTGGCGGAAAAACAGGAACCGGGAAAACAAGATTATTATCATTACTAGAGAAATATAAATATCAAACTATCGATCTTGAAGGATTTGCTTGTCATAGAGGAAGTACATTTGGAGGTTTAGGAATGAAAGAACAACCTTCAAATGAAAAATTTGAAAATATAATTGCTGAAAAAATAAATTCTTTTAATTGTTCTAATAATATTTTTGTAGAAGCTGAAAGTGCCAATATAGGTAAATGCAAAATTCCTCATGAATTCTTCAATCAGATGAAACATTCTAGGAGAATTGAAATTTTAAGAAGCGAATCTAACAGGTTAGATGAGTTGATAGATACTTATAGTGTTTTTAATAAAGAGGAACTCCAAGAATCTGTATTAAGGATAAAAAAAAGATTAGGACCGCAAAGAACAAAAATAGCTCTGGAATCAATTAATAATGAGAAATGGGACTTAGTTTGCAGATCAGTTCTAGATTATTACGATAAGTGTTATGAATTTGAAAAGGTTGGCAAAACAAATATAAAGTTATTGGATTTAACTGATAAAAAATATGATGAAAGGATTCTAGAGTTAATAAATAATGTTTTATAAAATAATTACAAACGAATGTAAAAAATATTTCCTAAAATAAAAAATTATTAATCGAATATTATGACAGTAAATAAAACTGCAAAAATACAATTTTATGAAGGAACTGATGAGCCAGTTGTTCCTGAAATAAGACTGACTAGGAGTAAAGATGGTACCACTGGCCAAGCATTATTTTTATTCGAAAAACCTCAGGCATTATCTTCAATTACAGACGGAGAAATCACTGGTATGCGTATGATTGATTCGGAAGGTGAAATACTCACTAGGGAAGTTAAAGTAAAGTTTGTTGATGGAGAACCCATATTTTTAGAAGCAGTTTATATATGGAAGAAAACATCAGACTTTGATAGATTTATGAGATTTGCAAATAGTTATGCCAAATCAAATGGATTAGGATATTCTGAAAAGAATTAGAATATTTTAAAAATTGAGTAGTTCATCATATTTCAAGTTACTAGTAATATTAATCACTTCATTATTAATATGGACTTTAAGAAATTTTCTATTATTAATAATTTGTTCTTTGGTAATTTCAAATATTGTATGTAATTTATGTAATCAAATGCAAAAGGGATTGAAAATTCCTCGGCCTCTTTCTTTGTTTCTTGTATTAACTGTTATATCAGTAATTGTATTTACTATTTTTATTCTTGTATTGCCTCCGTTCATAAAAGAATTCAATGAAATACTTGTGGATATTCCAAACGGTTTATCAAAAATAAATATTTTGATTAATACAAATCTGAACAAACTGAATAACCTGTTTTATGGCGAAAAATCAGAAAACGTTATAGACATATTCAATCTTATAAATAATGTAGTTACCATTCCAGATGTCTCAACTATTGCAAAAGCTATTCAAGAAAGTTTTAAGAATTTAATAAATATAGCAGGGAATCTGGGATCAGGTCTTTTGAAATTAATATTTGTGTTAGCTGTAAGTTTGATGATTTCTATTGAACCAAAACAATATAAAGAAAATATACTTCTATTAATACCAAAAAATTACCGCAACAAATTTAGAAATATCCTTGAAAAATGCAATATTGCATTAGCAAATTGGACCTTTTCTATGGTCATAAGCTCATTATCAGTAGGTTTATTATCATTAATAGTTTTATCTATATTAGATGTCAAATATATTGTCTCAAATGCATTAATAGCAATGGTTCTTAATGTAATCCCAAATATAGGTCCAGTTATTAGTGGTATATTTCCTATTTCAATTGCACTACTAGATAATTTTTGGAAGCCACTGGCCGTATTAGGAGCATATGTAATCATTCAAAATATTGAAAGCTATATAATAATGCCTTCTATAATGAAGAAAAAAACAAACTTACTTCCTGGCCTAACATTAATTTCGCAATTTGGATTCACCTTCATTTTTGGTCCATTAGGCTTAATTCTATCTCTTCCATTAGCTGTAGTAATACAGGTTATAATCAAAGAATCATTTAAAGATATTTAAAAACTACCTAATTAATTTTTTATATAAATATGGATATGAAAAAAGTATAAAGAAAGCTAAGGGATGTTTACCCATAGCAAAATATAATGAACTAAAAGTAAAATGATCAAATAATATTCTTAACTCAGTAGAAATATCTATTAAAACTAGAGAAAATAAAATTATCAAATAGTAATTTAATTTCATAAAATTAGGAGTTTACGCTCAGTCTTTCAGCAACAAAGATGGAGCCAATAAAATACTTGAATAACTTCCAACTATAATTCCTAAAGATAACGCCAAAGAAAACCAAAATAGTGAATAAGATCCAAACAATATTATGCTTAATAAAGGGAAAAGGGTTGTAATACTGGTAAAAGTTGTTCTCCTAAATGATTCGTTTACTGATAATTGAATAGTTTCGTTATAGCCTTCTGTCTTTGATTTTAAATTCTCACGAATTCTATCAAATATAACAACAGTATCATTTACAGAATAACCGGCAATAGTTAACAATG
This sequence comes from uncultured Prochlorococcus sp., assembly GCA_902558895.1. Classification (GTDB taxonomy): domain Bacteria; phylum Cyanobacteriota; class Cyanobacteriia; order PCC-6307; family Cyanobiaceae; genus Prochlorococcus_A. The sequence goes on along the minus strand of CACEFS010000006.1, from coordinate 16,651 downwards.
ACACAGCAAATAAACTATTTACCTCGACAGATAATATGATTCCCAACCAGGAAAATATACCGAAAACAATTACTAAATCATGGAATAAAGCCAATAATGCAAATAATGCATATTTTTTATCAAATCTAATTGTTATATATATAGATATTGCAAATAAAGAAACTAACAATGAAGTAACGCAATTAGCAAGTAATCTTTTCCCAAGCTTTGGACCTATTAATCTTGAATCCTTACTTTCATAATTTAGAGGCCCAACAATATTATCAAGACTATTAATAAGATTATTTGATTCTTCGATACTCAAATAAGGGGTTCTTATTGAAATTAATTTATTATTATTTTGGAATTGTAATTTAATATTATTTAAAACGTTTTTATTTTTAGAGATCTTTCTTAACTTTTCTAAAACTGAATCAGGCGTAAAATTAAAACAATCTTCTTCACAAACTCTCTCTATTCTTATTTCATTTCCCCCAACAAAGTCCATCCCTAAATTGATAGGTTTATTATAAGAAGTATTAAAAGTAGAATACAAAATTCCTAAAAGACTCAACATTATAAGAAAAGTCGAAAAACCAATTATCTTTCTTTTATTTTTTATTAGTTCAAGATTGTATTTCATGAGAAAAATTAGAAAAAATTTAATTTGAAAAATTATTCCTAGGAAGATAGAGATTTTTTTGTCTTAAAGATTGATATGTTATAAAAAATCGCAAAATAGTTTTTGAACAATTTAATGAGGTAAATAAGCTTATTAGGACCCCAATGCCTAATGTTGCCGAAAAACCTTTAACAAAATTTGTTCCTAATAAAAACAAAACAAAACAACTTAAAAGAGTTGTAATATGGCCATCAACTATGGATGAATTAGCTCTTTGAAAACCGCTATCAATAGATCTTGTAAGAGTATTACCATCATATAATTCTTCTCTAATTCTCTCAAATATTAGAATATTTGCATCAACAGCCATACCAATGCTAAGTATAAGCCCGGATATTCCCGGTAAAGTCAAAGTTACAGGAATTAAAGAATATAGAGCTAAGTTAAAGAAACCATAAAGAACTAGAGAAAGAACTGAGACAAAACCTAAAATTTTATAATTAAAAATCATAAATATACCAATAAAAATTAATCCACTAATAGCTGCGTAAAGACTTTTTAAAATATTATTGGATCCCAACAAAGCTCCTATAGTGTTGGTTTCTACTATTTCAATTGGCAATGGCAATGAACCTCCTTTAAGTTGAACTTCCAACTCTCTAGCATTTTCAGCACTAAAATTACCGCTTATTGTTGCTGATCCACCCGTAATCCCAGTATTAGCAAATTGATTACCAACACTAGCTTCACTTATTGATTCGCCATCTAGAATGATAGCCAATAGTTGATTAGTGCCAGCAATTGACTTCGTAATTTCTGCAAACTTTTCACCTCCTGAATTACTAAAAGTTAATAAAACCTCCCAATTACTATTTGTTTGTTCTTGTCTCCTTCCTGCGTTGATAAGATCCTTACCAGATAAATCTGTTTTAATAAATAAATTTGTAATTTCTTTATCTACATACTTTTTAATTTCAATTAACTTTCCATATAAATCATTACTAATAGATAAGTAATTTAATTCTTGCTCTATCCCTTTAAGTTCATCTTGAATAATTTTTAAGATATTATCATCATATTGACTTTTTTCTGCAGAGGAATATTGTTCAATTAATTCTTTAATCCTCAATCTCTGTAGTTGCAGGGTTTTTAAATATGTAAATGTTCCTTCTTTTTGAGTTCTAAATTCTAATAATGCAGTCTTACCTAAAACCCTTGAAGCAACTAATGGATTTTGTTCTCCAGGTAATTCTAAAATCAATTGATCACCACCTAGGGTTTGCAAGTTAGACTCGGAAACCCCTAAATTGTTAACACGTTTATCTATAACCGAATTAACTGCTTCAAGTTCATCCCTTGTTACCTTACCTTCCTCTTTAATAATTTGTAGTGTAAGTTGAGAACCACCTTTTAAATCCAATCCCAACTGTAAGGGATAATTTATTAATAGATAAATAGATAAAGTAAGTAGAAATATAATAAAGAAAAGCCAACCTTGCCTTCTTTTCATTGCCTATATACTCCCACTAATTAAATCTTGAACTTTTTCAACTATTTGATGTGGTTGGATTATTGTCAAATTCTCAAGATTGCCATTATAAGGAGTTGGAATATCCTGACTTGATAATCTAATTGGTCGGGCATCAAGATCATCAAAACACTCTTCTGTTATCAAGGCAATTAATTCTGCACCAATACCTCCAGTCTTCATACATTCTTCAACAATAATTACTTTATTTGTTTTTCTAATTGATTTTGAGATGGTTTCCATATCAAATGGTTTTAAACTTATTAAATCGATTAACTCAACATCAATTCCGTTTTTTTCTAATTCTTCAACAGCTTTAAGGCAGTGATGTCTCATTCTTGAATAAGTCAATAAAGTAATATCTTTACCTTCTTTTACGACGTCAGCCTGATCTAAAGCGCAAGTATAATCACCCACTGGTAATTCTTCAGACAAATTGTATAGAAGAACATGTTCGAAAAATAGAACAGGATTATCATCTCTTATAGCTGCTTTCATTAAACCTTTAGCATTTGTAGGTGTACTGCATGCAACAATCTTTATACCGGGAACTGCATGAAAATATGCTTCAAGTCTTTGACTGTGTTCAGCACCAAGTTGCCGACCAACTCCTCCAGGTCCTCGAACTACTGCTGGTATTTTATAATTTCCTCCACTTGTATATCTAAGCATCCCCATATTATTTGATATCTGATTAAAAGCTAAAAGCAAAAAACCCATATTCATTCCTTCTACTATTGGTCTTAATCCAGTCATTGCTGCACCTACAGCCATTCCCGTAAAACTATTTTCCGCGATTGGAGTATCTAAGACTCTTAACTCTCCATATTTTTCATATAAATCCTTAGTAACCTTGTAAGAACCTCCATATTGACCAACATCTTCGCCCATAACGCAAACATTAACATCATTTGCCATTTCTTCATCAATTGCCTCTTTCAAAGCATTAAATAATAATGTTCCAGCCACAATTAATTACCTAATTAATCACATATATAATCCTACCACTTTGATTAATTTAACCTCCTTCAGCAAATGTTATAAGTAGTAATATTGACAAAATCATTCCTGGTGAAAGCAAAAGTATTAAAAGTCCTAAGTCATGTAAAGACATTCAAAGAAAGAGTTTTCTTAATGATATGCCCAATTCAAGTTTTCTTCAGAAAAAAACTTCGAATAAATACAATAAAAAGTCCTATACCTATAAATACAAAAGAAAAAGTTAGCAAAAAAGATAATCCAATTATTAAGGTATTAATACTAGAAGAAATATTTTGGACTATTTCAGAAGAATTAGATGGTTTATGTATTGAAAAATAAATTGCAATTTTATTACTTAAAAAATAAAAAAAAATAAATAATAAAAAACTGGTTAATGATCCTACAATAAAATTTAATGGTCCTTTTTCGGGAATATTTTTTTCAATATTCTCATTACTATTATCAGCCACAATAAAATTTTGCTTAAAAAAATTTAAATGAATGTTATTCCCTTTTCAAGGAAAGTGCAAACCCATGAATCGTAACCATTATCCTTAAATAATTTATAATTTGCAGTAAATTCTTTTTTTGCAGCCTCTACATCTTTAAAAAGTGCAAAGCATGTAGGGCCTGATCCACTCATTGAAAATGTGAGACAATTTTCTAATTTAGAAAGTAAATATAATGCCTGCTTTACAGAATCATTTTCATTTTCAACAACTAATTGCAAATCATTTTTAATAGATAAATGTTGATTATAAAAATTTAAGTTATTTAAACCATTATCTCTTAAATTTTTTCTTATGTTCTCAATCATTTCTCTATCAGTAAGATATTGATGACAAAATCTATTACTATATTTTTTGTAAGTTTCAGCAGTTGATACTGATACATTCGGATTTTTTAAAAGAATTGCTCCATATTCAAGGGTTGAATCTAATTTCTCCAAAATTTCGCCTCTTCCAAAACATAATTGAATACCACCATTTATAAAAAAGGGAATATCTGATCCTAAATTTGAAGCTAATGAACATAAAGTTTTTTGATCTAATTTCAAATCCCATAAATTATTAAGACCAATTATAGTTGCCGCTGCATTACTGGATCCACCAGCTAATCCTGCGCCAATTGGGATATTTTTTCTTAAAAATATATTTGCACCGTAATCTATATTTGATTTTTTCTTTAATAGGTTTGCCGATTTAACAATTAAGTTATCATCAGATAGGCTTAAATCATTATGATCAGACTCAAGTTTAATTAAACCTTCATTATTAATTTCAAATTCTAAATAATCAGCAAGATCGATATTTTGCATAATCATTGCTAACTCATGAAATCCATCCTCTCTTTTACCAATAACTTCAAGGTGCAAATTTATTTTGGCAGGAGATTTTATATTAATTTTCTTTTTAGCTAAATCTTGCATATACTTAAATTTTTTATTTTTTAATTTTAATACAATTTTCTGCAAGCTTAATCCATTGGTCAATTGAAATATCTTGTGGTCTTAAATTAAAACAAACTTTTGAAGATTCAGATAATTCATTTAACTCTTCATTTGAAAGTATTGAATTAAGAGTATTTCGAAGCATTTTTCTTCTTGAATTAAATGAAATTCGAAGAAGTTTATCTATACATTTTTCTAGATTAATATCTAATCTTAAATCATTTTTAATTGGTTCGAAAACTACTAAAGAAGAAAAAACTTTTGGAGGCGGACTAAATGATGAAGGCGGCACATCACATATTCTTTTTATTTTTGATAAAAGTTGCATTTTTATACTAAGCGCACCAGCATTGGGACTACCTTCTTTTGATAAAATTCTATCTACAACGTCTTTCTGCATTAAAAATATTATTTTTTTGTAATTATAGTTTCTTATAATACCCAATCGACCTATGAAAATATCCAATATTGGGCCAGTTATATTGTAAGGAATATTTGCAATCACTTTTGTAATCTTCTTATTAATCGAATCTAAATTTACAGAAAGAATATCTCCCTGCTGCAGTGAAAACTTATCATTATTACTAAATTTATCATTTAATAAATTTATTAAATCTTTATCTAATTCAATTGCATGTAATTTTTTAATTTCTGAATCTAACAACTTAGATGTTAAAGCTCCTTTACCAGGACCAATTTCTAAAATAAAGTCATTTTCATTAAGAACAGCAATTTCTTTAATTTTTTCTAATATTTTTTTATTTATCAACCAGTGTTGTCCAAATCTTTTTTTTTGATGATAGTTTTTAGAATTCATCTAAAAGATAAATAATATGTTTAAATTAAATATGAATTTATTTAATCCTTTATATCATGAGCTTATCAAAAAAAAATTTAGATAAACTTAATAAATTAAAAAAAAAGAAAAATTTAAATAACGAAATTAAAAATATAAATAATTACTCAAACATAACTAATAATTATAATTTAATCACCAATCCACTTAATTCAGAAGATCCCAATAAAATTTTTTATTCGTTAATTGATAATTCAGAATCTTTAGAAGAAACTTCTAACGTTAATAATTCACTAAGAAAAAGTGAGATTAATCAAATTAATATGAATTCTAAAAAAGATAATTTTTCCAAGAAATTAACAACCGAAGAGGAACTATATGATGAATTTAATTATCTTCTTGATGAATAATTAGTTTTGATATTTACTTATGATTCAGAGTAATAGATTAGCAATTTATGCTATCGGCAAAATAAAGAAACTTTGGATTAGAGATGGAATTAATCAATACAAAAAAAGAATGCCTGAACTTATCATTAATGAGTTAAAGACTTTTAATTTAAATAATCTTAGATCTAATAACAATATTATTATCTGCCTAAGTGAAGAAGGAAAACAGTTTAATTCATTTGAACTATGTTCCTTACTCTTGAATTTTAAAAATAAAAAAATTAATTTCTTAATCGGCGATACTGATGGAGTTAGTTCAGATATAAAAGAAAAATCAGATCTTGTACTAAGCCTGTCTCCTTTAACTTTTCCTCATGAATTAGCTAGATTAATCCTAATCGAGCAAATCTATAGAGCTATTTCTATATCAAACAACTCCCCTTACCATCGTTCTTAAAAAAATTAGATTCAATCTAAAATTAATCTATAAAAGTTTAATAACTAACTATTTTTTGATTTTTTACTATATAGTACATATATACTATTAATTTAATCTTGGACTCTTTTGATTCAACTACTAAAACATTTAAAATCCCCTTATTAACTGATTCGGTATCAGCAGGGTTTCCTTCTCCTGCAGATGACTATACAGAAGAAAATATTGATTTAAACGAACATTTAATATCTAATCCTTTTAGCACTTTTTTTCTTAGAGTTAAAGGTGACTCAATGATAAATGCAGGGATTAAAGATAAAGATTTAATAATAGTAGACAAGAGCTTAACAGCCAGGCCAGGGAATATCATCATTGCAATGATAGACGGAGAATTTACAATAAAAAGATTATCTATAAAAAATAATGAATTATATTTAAAATCAGAAAATCATAATTATCCTGATTTTAGATTTAAAAACCATATTGATGTACAGATATGGGGAGTTGTTATTTATTCAATACATAGCTATTTATGAGAATTTCAAATATTGATGCAATAGCTCTTATAGATGCTAATAATTTTTACGCGTCATGTGAACAAAATATTAATCCTCATTTGAGAAATAAACCAGTAGTAATTTTATCTAATAATGACGGATGTATCATTGCAAGAAGCCCTGAAGCGCGGGCTTTAAAAATTAAAATGGGAACTCCGTATTTTAAGGTCAAAGAAAGACTAAATAAATTAGATGTAGCAGTCTTAAGCTCAAACTACTCACTTTATGGGGATATGAGCAGAAGACTAATGAATTTACTGAAAAACTACTGTGAACAGATAGAAATTTATTCCATTGACGAAGCATTCGTCTCAATTTCTAGACCTAATGATGAAAATCTATATCCTTGGGCAAGAAGCATAAGATCATTAATATATCAGAATCTAGGGATTACCATAACAGTAGGAATAGGAGAAAATAAAGTAAGAGCAAAAATTGCTAATAAACTAGCAAAAAATATTGATTATTCAGCTGGAATATTTGATTTAGCTAGAACCGAAAATGAGAATAATTATTTGAAAAGAATTAGTATAGATAAGATATGGGGAGTCGGGAAACAAACCTCTAATTGGTTACAAAGTAAAGGTATTAAAAATGCGAGAGAACTAAGAGATATGGAAGAAAATGAAATCATTAAGAAATTAGGCATCGTAGGGAAAAGACTGCAATTAGAACTGAAAGGCAATAGATGCCTGCCCATAGAAAAAAACAAGAAATCAAAAAAAGAAATTCAAGTGAGCAGGAGTTTCGGCACGCCTATCACAAAATTAGAAGACTTAACTCAAGCACTGGCAACTCACGCAATAAAAGCCTCTGAAAAAATGAGAAGTCAGAATTTACAATCATCTAATATTAGAGTATTTGCTAGAACCAGTAAATATTCAAGTCAAAATTATCAAAGAAGTGCTCATAGAAAACTTACAAATGCAACAGATGACACAAACAATATTTTAAAAATAGTAGTTGAATTATCTAAAGAAATTTATAATCCCGAATATAAATTCTCAAAAGCTGGTGTTTTAATGCAGGATTTAACGAATAGCGAATATTTACAGCAATCAGTTATCAATTACAAATCTCAGAAAGCCTTAAAAAAATCAACAAATCTTATGAAAACGATTGATTTATTAAATAAAAGATTTAATAACAATGCAATTACATGGGCCATTACAAAAAATCCACAAAGTTGGAAGATGAATAAGAATTTCTTAAGTCGCTCATCTACAACTGATATAGAACAAATCCCAACTATAGTGAAGTAAACAAAATAGAATGGAATTTATATTATTTTTGAGCAAATTAGATAAAGAGATTCTTAACTTATTAATGAAAGCAAACTACATAGTTGAAGAAAATAAAATTGAATGTCTATTAAACAAAGAAATAAAAGGTCTACATAATTTTAAAGAAAATAAAATAATAATATGTACTGAAAATGCAAAAAGGAAAACAAATTTTAGAAATAAGAATCAACAACCAAATAAAGATAACTTCAAAACAGAAAGGGCGATAAGAAAAGCATTAAGACACGAAGCAACTCATGCGATACAAAAATGTAATGACAATAAAATAATAGGGGATATAAAAAAATTAGAAAGCAAATTGCATCAAAGTAAAAGAAAAGCATTAGAGTTCTCTAGTTCAAATTTTTCTGGGACTTATGCGAAAGAAGTAGAAGCTTATATTCTTGAAGATAAACCCAGAAAAGTTAAAAACTTGATTAAAAAATACTGCCTATAAATTAAAAATTTTTATATTAACTAGCGAGGAAATTGCCACAACGTTGTTTGTCTAAGAAATTTATATGTTGTCTTTCTAGGTAATATAATTCCTGAAATTTAATGGCATCTGAGTTTAAATCCTTAAAAAGATCATCTATTTCTTTATTTGTATTTGAAGAATCTGAAGAAGGATTATCAATTAAAATAGATATACAATTTTCTAAAGTTTTTAATCTTTGAGATCCCCAAGATTCTATTAAGTGTCTACATCTTTTTAGAGAATTATATTTCTCAAGAAGTGATAATGTTCCTAGTAAATTGTCCTTAGGATTACTCAGCAATGTTAAAAACAACTCATTTGGATTAATAAAAATATTTATTTTATTTGATGATTCAGGATTATTGAGAGCTAAGTAGTCAGGCAGAAGTGAAATTAAGTTAATAGAAGAAAAATCTTTTTGAAGATTTTGCCTATTTGCTTGTTTTAAATCATTTAAGTAATTTAAACCTAAATTATTTTGTTCTATTTTTGAAATAGCGTCCCATAGACTTTGAATATAACTAGTATTAAAAACATTAATTTCTCTTTTGAGAAATTCATCGCGAATAAATAAACGAAGATCAGGACAATGCAAATAATAAAAGATTATTTCCGATTCATTTTTCTCACGCCGAGAAATTTCATTTGGTTGTTCAAATTTTTTTGATCTGCCATGCCAACGAAATCCCTTAACTTGATTTCTTAAATCTTGTTCAAACTGTATCGCTAACCTTGCTTGTCCCTTACTCAATCGTTCGGAAACTTTTTGTAAGTAATGAGTTCTTGTTGATGATTGAGGTAATTTGCTCAACAATTTTACCAATGAAGAGATAACAATCTGGAAATTTTCAGACTTAGATAAATCTTTATCCTTAAAAATCTGATCAATCTCCCAATCAATCCAAAAGGAAGAATTATCAATTAAATTAAAATAATCTTCTTGTGAATGACTATTCAAAAATTCATCAGGATCTTTAAAATCATTAAGTTGAAGTATCTTAAGATTAATTTGATCATGGAGAGATAAGCTTTCGACTTCTTTTATTACTCTTTTGGTAGCTAATATACCTGCATTATCAGAATCAAAATTCAATATTATATTTTTATTATCTGTACATCTACATAGTTGAGAAATTTGATATTTATTTAATGCAGTACCGAGGGAAGCTACAGAATTAGTTATGCCTTTTGAATGAAGAGCAATTACATCAAAGTATCCTTCAACAATAATAGCTTTATCTCTTTTTCTTATATTGCTAGATGCTTTGTCAAATGCAAACAACATTTTCCCTTTTTCAAATATCTCTGATTCAGGAGAATTAAGGTATTTGGGTTCCTGTCCATCAAGTGATCTTCCACCAAAGGCAACTACACGTCCCTGCATATCATGTATTGGAACAATTAATCTATTTCTAAAACGATCATAAGTTTTGTCAGAATTATCCTTAGAAATTGCAAGACCTGAAGCCAAAATTAGATTAATAGGAAATTTTTCAACATTGGATAGATAGTTAAATAAATCATTCCATGAATTTGGGGCAAAACCTAATTCAAAGTCATCAATATTTTTATTACTCAAGTTTCTCTTGTTTTTTAAATATTTCATAGCTTCAACACCAGAAGAATTATTTAATTGAGACTTAAACCAATTTTTCGTGACTCTTAATATTTTATAAAGCTCCTCCTTTCTAGATAATTGTTTTTTATAAGCTTCTACTTGGGGACCATCAAGATTTTCAACATTAATATTATTCTTCTTAGCAAGAGAAAGTACAACATCAGAAAAATTTGCACGAGTAAATTCCATTAAAAATTTAATAGAGTTACCACCAGCACCACAAGAAAAACAATAATAGAATTGTTTAGTTGGTGATACTGTCATAGATGGCTTAGTGTCATCATGAAAAGGACAAATCCCAACGAATTCTTTCCCTTTCTTCTTAAGAACAATATGTTCAGATATAACGTCAACAATATCTGCTTTTTCCTTAACCTCTTCAATAGTTCTTGGGTGTATATGTATAGAATGAACCATTGAGATTTTTATCAAAAAATAAATAATGATTTATTTGTTATAGGTCAAAATCAAATAAGAATCTACTTAATTTCATAAAAAAACTATTTTTTAAATGTTAAATATCGAGAGATTAGAAAAAAAAATCAATTCATTGAATAAGTTTAATTTAGTATTTGCCTCATTCTTCTTCAGTTTGATGACTTTGTGCGTAAAAAATATTGATAAAAGGATACCTATTTATGAATTAGTTTTATTCAGATCATTTTTAAGTTTAATAATTACATTATTTATAATTAATTTAAAAAATATAAATCCGTGGGGCAAAAATAGGCCATTACTTATCACAAGAGGTGTTTTAGGAACTTTAGCTTTAGTTTGTATTTTTTATGCTATAAGAAATATGCCTCTTAGTATATCCACAGTCATTCAATACACATATCCTATTTTTATATCTATATTTGCTGGAATATTTATAAAAGAGAAAATAACTCGTAACATAATCTTTGCTTTAATTATTGGCTGGATTGGTATATTAATAATCTTGAATCCAAGCCAACTTTCAATTATAAACGTTGAAATTGATAAAGTTTCGATTTCAGTTGCATTTCTTGGAGCTATTTGCACCGCATTGGCTTACGTTGCAGTTAAGAAACTTTCATTTACTGAAGATGTTTATGTAATTATTGAATATTTTCCACTTGTTTCTTTTATAACTTTATTGCCTATCGTATTAATCAACTGGGTTACCCCAAATTGGAATGAATTAGTTTGGATACTAGGGATTGGCTTATTTACTCAATTAGGTCAGACTTTCTTAACGATAGGATTAAAAAATTTACCTGCTTCTGAAGCCTCAACAATTAACTATTTACAAGTTTTATTCGGTTCAATTTGGGGGATCTTGTTTTTTAATGAAATAATAAACATAAATTTTTTATTAGGCGCATTACTAGTTTTATTAGGAACAATTATATCTACTACCAAAATAATCAAAAGGACATAGAATATTATTAGACATAGAATATTATTAGATTAAAAAAACAGTGAAATCTTACTATTTAGCTTTATTATTTTGTTTTTTTCCTATTGTTCAAGTTAAAGCAACAACACCTAAGTCAGTAACTTGTACAAGAACTGAATATAGGGAGGAGTATATTCCTGGAACAAAATCAAACCCAGGCTACGTAAAAACTTATGAAATTGACGTTGTAATACCTTGTGGAGGTGAAAGTAAAGCTGAAAAAATTGATGATAATGACTGTAGTGAAGGATCTGTTATTGGAGGTATTCTTGGCGCTGGAATAGCACTATCCTCTTCTAGGGGTAAAGACAGATTTTGGGCCGTGCCTGCTGGTGGTACTGCAGGAGCGCTAATTGGATGTCAGGTGGACGGTGGTTAATTGATTAGTTGGATAAATGGAGAATTAGTTGAGTTATGGCAAACTAATCAAAAATTTTTCGTTTTGATAAATTGTCAAGGACTAGGATACGAAATACAAATACTAGAATCCTTTTTTCTCAAGTTAAAAACAAATCAGATATCCAATAAAAACATTACTCTTTGGTTAAAACATATCAAGAAAGAAGATTCAGATTTATTATTTGGCTTTACATCAAAGAATCAAAAGAATTTCTTTATTGAAATTTTAAGTATCAGAGGAGTTGGATCTCAAATTGGTATGGGGATATTAAATAAATTTTCCATTACTGAAATTATCACTGCAATAAAAACTCAAAATAAGAAATTAATCTGTTCCGTACCTGGCATAGGACAAAAAATGAGTGATAGGTTAATTTTAGAATTAAAAAGTAAATTTAAAAGTGAAATACAATTTGAAGAAGAGAAAGGCAAAGATGAATTTGAGATTAAGGATCCTGATATTAATAAAATGATGGAGGACCTTCACTTAACCCTTCAATCATTAAATTACAAAAATAAAGAAATAAATGCTATTTTGCCAATTATTTTTAAAAAAGTAGATCTCCTTGAAAAAAAAGAAAATAATTTATCATTTGAAAAATTATTGAAAATAGCTATGAATTACCTAGATAAGGAAAATAGTAATTTAGCTAGATGACGTAGTATCATAGGAAAAGGAATTTAAATTTTATGTCATTAGATACAGCCGAAAAACAGAAGCTTATTGAAACTTATCAAGTACATCCAACTGATACAGGTTCAGTTGAGGTTCAGGTGGCAATGCTTTCTAAAAGAATATCGAAATTAAGCGACCACCTCCAAGGAAACATCCATGATTTTGCTTCAAGACAAGGATTATTAAAAATGATTGGAAAAAGGAAAAGATTACTATCTTACATAAAAGACAAAAATGTTCAGGAATATCAAGAATTATTAAAGAAAATTGGAATCAGAGGATGATTTCAGTTAATGAAAAAAAAGCAATCAAAAAAAAAGACACAACTTAAAAAGAAAAAAAATTATTCTGAGAAAACTGCGTTTGCAAATCTAGAAAAAACATCTAATACAGTAACTGCCTCAAAGCAATCATCAAGTGGAATACCTAAATATGTTGCTGATAGAATGGCAAGAAGAATATTTTATACAGCAGGAATACCGACAATATTAGGAATGTCGGTTTTTGTTATTAGCTACATTATAGTTACTAAAAATATAGCTGAAATACCTCCTTCCTCAACAATTGCAATTTCAGCATTGTTTTTCTTGTTAGGTCTAGCAGGATTGAGTTTTGGAATATTATCAGCTAGTTGGGATAAAGAGCCTGGATCTTTTTTTGGTATTGAAAATATTCCGATGAACATCCAACGTGCAAAAGCAGCCTTCAAACCTGCAACTCAAAATTACGAGGATAAAAGTTAATCTAGGAAACTAAAGATTTCAAATTAACTTGGAAAGATTTGTCTTCTAATAATTTGCATGCTCCTTGAATATCTCCAATACAAAATTGTTCACCAAATTTAACGTAGGTAATACTATTTTTATTTCTTACTGCAGCTAATACTGGAATCTTAATTCCACATCTACCTTTATCTGGTTTAAATTTAATTAAACAATCTCTTAAAGTATTTTGTACTCTTACATCTGATGCTTGAGAACTTTCAAGATGAATAATAAGCAATTTAAGGTTATCTATTTCTCTACAATCATCAATTATTAATTGAGTCTTATCACTTTTTTTATCTATTGTTCCCCACACCAATAATCTGGTATCAGTCAAAAGAAATTCTGATAATCTGACATAAGTTTTTGGAAAAACTATTGCTTCGCAACTTCCAGAAAGATCTTCAAGCTGAACTATAGCCATCCTATCTCCTTTTCTCGTTGTGATTTGCTTCAAATCAGGAATCATTCCAACTAAAGAGACATTGGTTTTATCTTTTGTTTCTACTAACTGTGAAATGCTTATAGGTGATATAAGTTTTGCTGGCTTAGTTAAATGCTTTAGAGGATGATCAGATAAATAAAAGCCTAATAGTTGCTTCTCTAACTTTAACTTCTCAATAAGTGAGTAATCATCAACCTTAGCTAATTGTGAATCTGAAAAAGCAACATTAGAAAATTCTTCTTTAGAGTCAAATAGATTTCCTTGTCCGGATAATCTATCACGATTCCTTGAAGAGGCCCATTCAATAACATGTTCGAGATCTGAAAATAACTGAGCTCTATTATTATCATTTGAAAACTCATCAAGTGCTCCACAATGAATTAAAGACTCAAGACTTCTTTTGTTAAGAACATTAGAAGGCAAACGGTCGCACAAATCTGATAATGACTTAAAGATTCCAAAAGTATTTCGGTTTTCAATTATATTTCTTATTGCGGAATCTCCTAAATTCTTAATTGCAGATAGCCCGAATAAAATCTGATTATTTTTAATAGTGAAATCAACACCAGAAAAATTAATGCTTGGTGATATAACTTCTATTCCCATGGAATAACAATTAGAAATATATCTCTGCATCTTGTCACTAGAACCAGAATTTACGCTTAAAAGCGCTGCCATATATGCAACAGGAAAATGGGCTTTTAAAAATGCAGTTTGATAGGTTACAGCACCATAAGCAGTTGAATGACTTTTGTTAAAACAATATTCTGCGAATAGAACCATTTGATCAAAAAGATCATTTGCTAATTTTTCATTTACACCTTTCTTCATAGATCCTTCTACAAAAATATTCCTATGCTTTACCATCTCAGATACTTTCTTTTTCCCCATTGCTCTTCGAAGTAAATCAGCATCACCTAAAGAATAACCGGCAAGGTCTTGAGCAATTTTCATGATTTGTTCTTGGTAAACCATGATTCCATAGGTTTCAGTGAGAATGGACTTAATAAAAGGATGAGGAAAATCAATCTTTTCGTTCCCATTTTTTCGATTTATGAATTTAGGTATAAGGCCTGCATCAAGAGGGCCAGGTCTATAGAGAGCCAGTATGGACGAAATATCTTCTAAAGAGTTAGGTTTGAAATCTTTAACGACCTGTTTCATACCAGAAGATTCAAGTTGAAAAATACCTTCAAGATCTCCTCTCCCGATAAGCTCAAAGGTTTTAGCATCATTTTGTGGTAACTCATCAATATTTATATTCTTTCCAGTAGATTGATTAATAAGAGAAACTGTCTTTTCAATCATCGTAAGATTTTTAAGACCCAAGAAATCCATTTTCAATAATCCAAGTGATTCTATATCGTCCATAGAATATTGGGTTATTATTTGTCCTTCATTATTTCTTTGAAGAGGGACAAGTTCGTCCAGAGGATCAGATGCGATAACAACTCCAGCAGCATGAACTCCATATGTTTTATTAGTTCCTTCAATTCTCAAAGCCAAATCAACCCATTTTTTCACCCTATTATCATTAATATATTTGTCTCTAAACTCTTGGCTAGGAGAATTCTTATCAATCATTTCATTTAATTTATAAGGTTTCCCTCTTACAACCGGTATTAGCTTAGCCAATTTATCCGCCTCTCCATATGGTATATCTAAAACCCTTGCAACATCTTTTAGAACCGCCTTAGAGGTCATCTTATTGAAAGTAATTATTTGCGCGACTTTATCCTCTCCATAACGATTAGTAACATAATCAATAACTTCATTTCTCCTGTCAATACAAAAGTCTGTATCAATATCTGGCATTGACTTTCTTGCTGGATTTAAAAATCTCTCAAACAACAATCCATGCTCGACAGGATCTATATTTGTGATTTGAAGGGCATAAGCTACTAATGAACCCGCTGCTGAACCTCTACCAGGTCCTACAGGGATAGAGTTATCTCTAGCAAATTTGATGTAGTCCCAAACAACCAAAAAATAATCTGGGAACCCCATATCTTTAATAATTTTTAATTCTGAAGATAGTCTTTTTTTATAGTTCTCATCAACTTCTGTAAGATCATTTTTTTTAAGTCTTTTTAAAAGGCCTTTATTTGATAATTGTGTAAGGAAAGAAAATGAATCTGTATTTTCGTTAAGAGGGAATTTTGGCATTCTATAATTACCAAATAAATCAAATACTTCAACTTTTTGAGAAATTTCTACTGTATTGTTCACTGCCTCAATAATTGATTCATCATCAATATGATCTTTAAAAAGTTCAAGCATTTCATTTTCACTTTTAATATATTCTGTACCGGTATATCTCAGTCTTTTTTCATCACTTATTAGTTTTCCTGTTAATACACAAAGCAAAGCGTCGTGTGCTTCAACATCCATACTTGATAAGTAGTGGGCGTCATTAGTAGCGATGACTTTTATTTGGTGCTTCTTACCAATTTTTATTAATTCAACGTTAACAATTCTATCCTCAATAGAGCCGTGATCTTGTATTTCTAGATAAAAGTCATCTGCAAATAAATTTTTATACCAAAGAGCTATATCCTCTGCTACGTCTAATCTACCTTTTAAGATAGCCTGCGGTATCTCTCCACCAAGACAAGCTGTAGAAACTATTAGGCCATCACTATATTTACTTAAAAGAAATTTATCAACACATGGTCTAGAAAAAATGCCTCGACCTCTCATCCCATTTAGGTGACTAATTGTTGTCAACTTCACTAGATTCTTATAACCAGTATAGTTTTTTGCTAACACCACCAAATGATATCTTTTTTCTTTTTTTGGTTGAGGATCATCAATAGAACCATTAATCACG
>CACEFS010000005.1 GCA_902558895.1 uncultured Prochlorococcus sp. | reverse complement strand
CAACTGGATTAGCAGATCCATTACCAGTAGCCATGACTTTTGCGGCTGGTGATCTTAGAGAAAAAGTAAGATTAGATTCGATAATCACTGTCATTGATGGAGAAAATTTTGATTTTGAAATTAATAATACAAGTGTCGCCTATTCTCAAATTTTATACGGAGATATCCTTCTTCTTAATAAATCTGATTTAGTAAATGAAAAACAATTAAAGAAAATAGAGGAGTTTATAAATAAAATAAAAAAAGAACCAAGGATTTTGAGATCAACTAATAGTGAAGTTGCATTACATACAATAATGAGCGTGGGTCTATTTGAGACGGATACTTTTGAATTCGAGAAAAATAAAAAAAATATAGAACAAAATTCAAACGATCACTCCTCTCATTCCCACGATCACTCCTCTCATTCCCACGATCACTCCTCTCATCCCCACGATCACTCTTCTCATTCCCACGATTTGATCAATAATATCGAGGGTTTTACCTCAGTTTCATATGAGACATTTGAACCATTTTCTTTAAGGAAGTTTCAATATTTCTTAGATAATCAAATCTCACAAAATGTATTTAGGGCAAAAGGTATATTATGGTTTATGGAAAGTGATAGAAAACACATTTTTCACCTATCTGGAAAACGATTTTCTCTAGATGATGAAGAATGGACAAAAGAAAAATCTAACAAGATAGTATTAATTGGTAAAAACTTAGATCATCAAACTATTAAGAATCAACTTTCATCATGTAGATTTAGAACAGATTAGCGTTTACATATTAGGATTTAATTAATTTTTGAAAATACTTATTAAAGGATTTAAAAAAGCATTAACCGAATTAAAAATTTTTTATTTTACTTCGTTTATTGTCGCACTTTTAGTAATCATTCCAATTTCCAATTTTCTTCTTGAAGGAGTCCAATATGTTGTAAGTGGGAATTTTTCATTAGGCATTGCTGGAGGGAAAGAAGTTTCAGAAACTTTAAAAGTTTTAGTACTAACAAGTTTTTTTGGAGGAGGATTAGGCACTTTAAATGGATGGTTACTTTCAAATTGTGATTTTAAGTTCAGAAAAGTTCTCCGTATTTGTCAGCTCATTCCACTAGCCGCCCCAGCATACCTAATAACAGCTGTTTTGCAGGATTTAGGAAGTATTTTTGGGTATCAAGTAACTGGTTTATGGTGGGGGGTATTAATACTTTCAATTTCTACTTATCCATATGTATTCATTCTTGCTAACGAAAGTTTTAATAAATTTGGAGTTAATCAAATCAATGCTAGTAGAGGATTAGGAGTTGGGCCTTGGAGAAGCTTCTTTAAAATCGCTTTTCCAATGGCGTTTCCAGCGCTAATAACAGGAATAAGTTTAATGTGTATGGAAGTAATGAATGAGTTAGGTACATTTGCATTATTAAATATTCCAAGTATTTCTACAGGTATAGCCGAAAATTGGATAATTGAGGGTAATCCAAAAAGTGCTATTGGACTATCTTTGGTAGCTTTATTAATAATTTTCACTTTAATTATTTTTGAAAAATTCTCGAGAAGAAAATCAAAGAGGTGGAGTGAAAATCCTGCATCAAAAGATTCTCAAGGGTGGGAATTAAAAAAAACAAGAGCTCTTTTAGCAATAACAATATCTTTACTTCCTCCAATTTTCTCTTTTGGTATTCCTTGTTTTTGGGTTCTGCTCAATATCGATCAAATTCAAAAAGGGTTATCTGTAGAATTACTTACCCTATCATTAAGGACCATAAGTCTAGGATTTTTTACTGCATTAATAACGATGTTATTTTCCTTAATAATTTCCTTAGCAAGACGTCCAAATAAAAGCTTATTACTAGGACTAATAACAAACCTTGCGGGAATAGGTTATGCAATTCCAGGTACTGTATTAGCTTTATCTTTAATAAGCATTTCTTCTCCAAAAGTGAATTTCATTGCTATTTGCTTACTAATTTGGGGTTATCTTGTTCGATTTCTAACTATTTCTAAGGGTTCTATTGATTCAAGTCTTGAGAGAATTTCTCCTAGTCTAGATGAAGCTGCACTTGGACTAGGAGAGAATTGGCCGGGAATCATTAAAAGAATTCATCTACCTCTTCTTCAGGGACCAATATTCGTAGGATCACTGTTGGTTTTTGTGGACACGATAAAAGAATTACCAATGACCTTTATTTTGAGACCATTTGATTTTGATACATTATCTGTGAGGATATATCAATATGCTGGAGATGAAAGAATGGTAGAGGCAATATTACCAGCCATTCTTATCATGACTCTGGGCCTTATTGCTTCATTTACATTGATACCAAGTTTAGAGAAAAAAAACTAAATTCTTTTATAAAGTTTTCTTATTAAGAAAGGTAGGCTTAAGAACAAATCTGCCGAGGTAGATATAACCCTAAAATAAACTAAACTTATGATAATTATATTTTGTGGAATACTTTTGCCTACAAATAAAAGGAGGCAAGCCTCAAAAACGCCAACTCCTCCTGGAGCTGCTGGGACTACCAAGCCTAAAGACCATGACAAAGAAAAGATTACCAATAAAAATATAATGTTCAGAGTATTACTCGCATAAAAAGTATTTAAGCAGATATAAAACCCAATAAATTTAGATAAAACAAATCCAATTTCAAGAAATAAAGCTCTTGTAGGGAAAAATGAAATTATATTTATTCTCTCTTCAAATTGGTCCTTTGAATTTGTAAGTCTCAAGACCTCAAATACTTTTCCCTTAAGAGGCCCTAATCTTTTTAATATCAGAAAAATAAATTTCCTATTTAGGAATACCAAAGGAACAATTAAAAAAATATAAAATGGTGAAAAAATCAATCCCATCGATCCCAAGAGAAAAGATCCACTCAACATAAAATATGGTTCTATAAGTGTCGAATATAACGCAATCTGGGGATTACTTATTTTTTTTATAAAATTAAATCTTTCTACAAAATGCCAAACCCCTCCAGGAACGTATTTAAGAATATTGGTTAAAACATAAAAAGAGACTAGATTATTACTTTTAAATTTTTCCCCGAACCATCTAACAATATATTTCCATGCATAAGCGTTTAGGTAAATACTTAAAATACAAAATAAAAATGATAAAAATAGATTAATTCCATTTGTTTCTAAATTGACATCAAAAGAAATCTGATCAAAATTATTAAAAAAATAGATACAAAAATAGGACAAGCTCGTAATAAAGAAAATACTCTTTAAACAACCAAAATTAATTTTTTTAAGAAATTTAAGATTTAATAGATTATTTGAGTTAAATCTCATTTCCAGTTTTCAAATGCTTTAAATTTTTTGCTTGATTCTTTTACTATTTTTCTTATTTCGTGCGTTGATATTTTATGCTTTAATTGTAATCTCAAAACCTCATCATTTTCAGGTTTCATAATTATTGATCCATCAGGTTTCAAGGTTTGTTTAACTTTTATATTTCCAAAAGTCGTTAAACATTCTCCTCTGCGTCTAAGTAATATCCACCTAGATTGGGTCCTTTCACGAACCCCAATAGTGTTGGAATAATCAAACCATAATCTCCTAAAAAACTCTTTTTTTTCTATGGGCAAGATTACTTGAATAGAAAATCCAATTCTATTTTTTTTCATATTGATAGCTTGGTAGGAAACGTCGTAAGCTCCTTCAATTCTCAGTTTCTCCACAAAATTAGATATATCTTCGGGTGTTTGGTCATCAATCCATGCTTCTTGAATAGATATCTCTTCACACTTTGGACTAATTTGTTCATTATCTCTAATAGAAAAATCCTCAAATGAAGTAATTTTATAAACTCTTACCAAATTTGGGAATGTAAATTTTAGATTACCAATGCCTACTCCATAAGAGTTAATGGAATATTTTAAAGGAGGTTCAAGATAGTCGACTAAATTAGCAAGTAAAGCAATGCCAGTTGGTGTTGAGAGTTCACCATCTATTGAGTCAAGGCTTGATAAAACCTTAATATTTTTTTGTCTTATTAGCTCTATTACAGCAGGAGGCGGTACAGATAATTTTCCATGTTCAGTTTGAACATAACCTTTGCCTAGCATTGGTTCATTACAATAAACCCTCTTTGGATTTAAGTAATTCAATGCAGCGCATACTCCAATTATATCCACCAATGAATCTATAGCTCCAATTTCATGAAAATGAACTTCATCAGATTTAATGCCATGAACTTTTCCTTCCGCAATTGCTAAAGATTCAAATACTTCATAAATTATTTTTTTTAATTTATCTTCTAAGTGGCCATTTAAAATAAGTTCCTTGATGCTTCTCCAAGTTCTTTTAATAGGACTACAGTCAATATTCTCAACCTTTGCCTTGATGCCTCGGATTGAACAACTTTTTGATTCCTTAAAGTCTAGTTGATATAGATCCTTTAATCCAAGATCAATAAGTGGCTGTTCAATAACTTTTTTAGGCACCCCTAAATCATAAAAAGCTCCTAACAACATATCTCCAGAGATACCAGGAGAACATTGAATTAAAACATCATCCATAAATCAAAGATTTCTTAACTGGTAAAATTGCGGTGGGAATCAACCTTTCATTCTAGTTATTTTTAGAAAGATTTTTTTCAATCACTTCGTACTTTATTAATTGCAAAGAATTTCCATCTCTGTTGATATCTAAACTTACAAAGCTATGCAAAAGTTCAAGAGAAAGCTCCCCTTTTATGGCTAATTTAAAATTTTTATTTTTTAAATTTTTTGACTTTATAGCAGGGCAAATTTTAATAACAATTTCTTTCTTTTGAGTATTAACAAAAACTAATTCTCCTCTAACAGAAAAATAATTGTCTTTTAGATCTAATTCTTCTAATAATGTTGAGAAGTTAGTTTTTGTAGAATCATTAGGGAAATCATTAAGTTGATAGGGATCCCATATGCCAGCAACCTGTAAATGCAAGTTTTGAGTATTTTTATTCTTTGGATAAACAATCCAATAATAACTTTTCTTTAAATCAATATGCTTTTTTAAAAGTGATAATGCTTTACCAAGAACTACTGTTTCAATTTTTTCGTCTTTATTATCAATTAAAAAGCCTCTATTTAATTGTTCATTACTAAGGGGGGTGAATTTACCATTAATAATACCGATTGCTCTGTGCTGGAATTGGTTAGTAACTTTTGGGATAGGGTTTTTTAACATATTAAAAATTTGAAAATAATTTTATCGTATTAAATTTCTAAATTTTCCTCCAAACTATTAAAAGACCTTAACGCATCATCGATTGCATCAGAAGGATTAGTCGCATCATTCATACTATTTTGTCTCCGAATCATTTCAACAAGTTCAAAAGGATTAGTTGGAAGAGCTGAACTATCATCTTCTGTTTTAGTTGAGGCATCGATTTCTAATTCTTCAAATAAATATTCAGCATTTAAGTAATCACTTTTTAAGGAAATTAATAAAGTAAAAAAAATTACAACTGTAATTGGTTTAAAAACGTTTTTGCAAAAGTAATTTTTCATTTTATTTAATTTCAAAATTCTTTAACACCAAAAATTCTTGCTATTTTAATTTTACATAATTTGGTAGAAATTTGTTAATAGCAACTTGGAATGTTAACTCTATAAGAACCAGACTTTCACAAATATTAGATTGGATTAATAAATCTAATCCAGATATTCTATGTTTGCAGGAAACGAAAGTGATGGACGATAGTTTCCCTGTTGAACCTTTTGAAAATTTAGGATACTCAGTAGAGATCTATGGACAAAAGTCATACAATGGTGTGGCTATTATTTCCAAAATAAAGCCAGAAAATGTTAAAAAAGGATTCTACGGTTGTAGAGACTCTAATCAAAATATCGAAATTTTCTTAGATCAAAAAAGATTGATATCTGCTGATATTAATGGCATTAAAATCATAAATGTCTATGTTCCAAATGGATCTTCTCTAGAATCTAGTAAGTTCGAATACAAAATTAATTGGTTAAATTGTTTAGCTTCGTTCTTGGATGAGCAAGAAAAAAAAGGAGAATTAATTTGTCTTTTGGGTGATTTTAATGTTGCTCCATCTAACATGGATATTCATGATCCAAAGAAATATGAAGGAGCAATAATGGCGTCTGAGATAGAGAGAAGTACACTAAATAATGTTCTGAAAAAAAGATTAATAGATTCGTTTAGGATTTATGAACAAAATACTGGCCATTGGAGTTGGTGGGATTACCGTAACAACGCATTTGAATTAAACAAAGGTTGGAGAATAGACCATATATATATCAGCAAAGAACTTTCATCAAAACTTAAAAGTTGTGTCATAGACAGCTCCCCTAGAGGTAATTTGCGCCCAAGTGATCATGCCCCAGTAATGATAGATCTTAACTTAAACGAAATAAATGCAGAATTTTTTGAGGATGAGGATAATTTCTTCGAAATATAAATAAAATAAATTGAATTTCTTTAATGCTTGAAAACGCTTATTAATAAAGAGTTATCTAGAGTAATATTGTTTTTTATTATGATTTCTTTAAAATTAATAATTTACAATCGAAACTATCGCAATAAAAATATCATAATGTAGAATTTCAATCTGATTGACAAAATTTTTACTTATTTCTAATTTAGAACATGACTAGATTTTTCTCAAAACATCATTTAGCTAAATTGTGACTGACATATTAAATTACACAAAATCAGAAGAAATTTTCTCTGCCGCCCAACAACTAATGCCAGGAGGAGTAAGCTCTCCTGTAAGGGCTTTTAAGTCTGTAGGAGGCCAGCCAATTGTTTTTGATAGAGTCAAAGGTCCTTTTGCTTGGGATGTTGATGGGAATAGATATATTGACTATATAGGAAGCTGGGGGCCTGCTATATGCGGACATGCCCACCCTGAAGTTACAACGGCATTACAGGAAGCAATAGAGAAAGGCACTAGCTTTGGTGCTCCTTGCGTTCTAGAGAACCAACTTGCTGAAATGGTAATAGATGCAGTCCCTTCTGTAGAAATGGTTAGATTTGTTAATAGTGGAACTGAAGCATGCATGGCTGTTTTGAGACTTATGCGAGCATTTACTGGAAGAGATAAAGTTATTAAATTTGACGGTTGTTATCACGGTCATGCAGATATGTTTTTAGTAAAAGCAGGATCAGGTGTGGCCACACTAGGTTTGCCAGATTCTCCAGGTGTTCCACGGACAACAACTGCCAATACACTTACTGCTCCCTACAATGACCTTGAAGCAGTAAAAAAATTATTTTCTGAAAATCCTGATGCCATTTCGGGAGTTATTCTTGAGCCTATCGTTGGTAATGCTGGATTTATTACTCCAGAGCCTGGATTCTTGGAGGGATTGAGGGAATTAACCACTGAGAATGGATCCTTATTAGTTTTTGACGAAGTAATGACTGGATTCAGAATAAGTTATGGAGGAGCTCAAGAAAAGTTTGGAGTTACTCCTGATTTAACAACTCTTGGGAAAGTAATTGGTGGAGGCCTGCCTGTAGGGGCTTATGGAGGCAAGAAAGAAATAATGTCAATGGTAGCCCCTTCAGGGCCGGTGTACCAGGCAGGCACATTGAGCGGCAATCCACTCGCAATGACTGCTGGAATAAAAACTCTTGAACTGCTCAAGCAAGATGGTACTTACGATAAACTTGATTCAACAACGTCTAGATTAATTGAAGGAATAATTCAGTCTGCAGAAAATAACGGTATTGCTATTAACGGTGGAAGTGTAAGCGCTATGTTTGGATTTTTCTTATGCGATGGTCCAGTTAGGAACTTTAATGAAGCCAAAACAAATGATGCCGAACTTTTTGGTAAGTTGCACAGAGAAATGCTTCAACGAGGAATTTATCTAGCGCCAAGCCCTTTTGAAGCTGGTTTTACATCGTTAGCTCACAGCGAAGAAGAAATTGATAAAACTATTGAAGCTTTTGACGAATCTTTTAATGCTATAAAAAAATAGTCATTCAATAATCTTTACTTAATAAAAAAGTAAAAGATTAAAAATTAACCAAGGTTTTTTAAATAATTATCATCTACCACCAACAATTACTGGAGGACTTCCTCCCTCTGAACCTGGCAGGCCAGGAACAACCTGTGTACTACCATCCCATTTGTCTAGAAACAACTTAAATAGTACTTGATCATCAAGACTTCTATTTAATGTCTCATATCTAAGTGCTTCTTGTTCAGCAATTTCAACTTCTGTCTTTGCTCTTAAAAGTTGCTGACCGGCTATTTGCTTTTGTTCAATTGCAGCTCTATATTCTTCAGCAATCTCTAATCCAGTAAGATCTAAACTTTTAACATCTACATAGTCGAATGAATTTAGTTCTTTGGCAACGGTATCCCCTACTTTTTCAGAAATTACTGCGAATTCAGTAGCAATTGTTTCTAGCTCATATTGAGAAAAGACTGACTTTAGGGCTTTTAGCAAAGATGGTTGAACAATTTTTTGATAAACATCACTATTTCTGCTTGCAATTGTTGCAAAGATCCTTCCTGCTTCGTTAGGCTTTACTGAATACTTGACAGTAGCTGTAGCCCTAATGACTTGAAGATCTTTAGTTAACGTTTCAAATTTTTCGGGTTGAACTTGAGTTTTTATATCAAATGGAAATACAGACTGAATAAATGGAAGTTTAAAGTTTAAACCAGCTCTCCTAGAGGGGCCACTTACTTTACCTAGTGTGGTAACCACAGCAACTTGTCCAGAAGGGACAACAAAGAGAGATTGGGTGAGCAAAAGAAAGCCAGTAAAAGATAAAACAATCAATAATGTTGCTGTGCCACCAGGACCTGTTGGTGTTACATTTTTAAAGGAAGTTGACATTAAACTTTTTTCATTTAGTTAATCATATTTAAATAGAATAATTAGTGCATTAATAAGACATTTAATTAAAATATTTTTTTAATAATTCCAAATAAAAAATAGATACGTCTAAAAGATATTAGATTTACTTTCTTGCAAAAGTTCTAAATAAAGGTCCTCATCTATCTCCCTAATGTCATATTCAGAGGGTAAAACACCATGTTTATGCTCATGTACTGCCATCCAACAAAATTTCTCTATTTCTTCTTTTGAAAAACAAGGATATTCTTTTACTTTCTTAATCAATGATTTAATGAGAGATTCTGAATAATCCGCCATATTTAAAAATAATCTTACTATAAATCTTATCTAAAGTTATTAGCTTTTAGAGGAATATTCAAAGACTCCTCCAAATCATTAACAAGCTTAATTGCTAATTGAAGATCATTTTTGCTCTTACTAGCTACTCTGAGTGTTTCTCCATTGATGCTGACATTTATTTTTTTTATTTGATCTCTAATATTTTTGCTGATTTTTTTTGCAATTTCTTGTTTAATTCCTTGTTTTAATAAAATTGTCTGTTTTACTTTATTACCGCTTACCATTTCAATTTCACCGTAGTCAAATATTTTTAAAGATAAGTTCCTTTTTATTGCTCTTTGTCTAATAATGTCATTGACAGCATTTAAGGTTAGTTCGCTATTGGTGATTATAAAAATATTTTCTTTATCTAAATCAACTGAAGTTTCTGTGCCCTTAAGATCGTAGCGCTGAGTAATTTCCCTTTTTACTTGATCCAAAGTGTTTACTAATTCCTGTCTATCAAAATGAGAAACTACATCGAATGAAAAACTCTCTGCCATAGTAAATATAAAACGCTAAATATTCATAGCATAAATCATCTTTTAGTAAGGGGAAATAGATAAATTTAATCAAAAAATAACAAACTAACCACTTTCCCCATTTCTTCCGCGCATCTACAACTATTTAGCAAAGTTTCACTATTGTGAAAGGCAAAGCATATTAATTGATCGCACCTAGTAATAATTTCTTGATTGCAAAGACTGCTTGCAAGTGGCAAAGGTAATTCATCATTTTCACTTTTTTCAACTAAATGCATAACTCTTTCAAGTTGAACCTTTATTTCAGGTATTTGTCTATCAAGACTTTGTGGTAATAAAACAGTTAAAAGTGATGGATTAATATCCAAGACAGCTCGAATAACAGCTGCATTAACGCCTTGAGATCCAGAAGTAAGGATATTATGTCCTTCCTCAGCTAAAGACCTTGCTATCAACTCAATTAAGTGGATATCGACAACAGGTACGTGCCTGCTGCCCAAGAAAGCAATTCTCCTTTTCCCATTATCTTGGAGTTTTGCAAGTTCTTGAGCTAAGGCATCAACACCTGTAGTTACTGGTAGATCTAAGGAGCGACTCAAAATAATAAGGTTACTATATTTATAATTAGCATTTATCTGAAAAATTGCAGGGAAAATCTATCTTTTCGAGTATTCTTTTTAGATTCACATGCTCTTGAACTAATTGAATAGCATAAGATGCTTTAATTGATTCATGTATTCTGACATGACCAAAAGCTTGTTCAATAATTTCTACAGAGGAAAGAGTATCCAATCCCACCTTTAAAATTGGTACCTCCAATTCCTCCGCTCTATGAATCAATTGTGACAAAGGTTCTCCTAAACCAGTTAAAATTAGGCATTGGGTCGAAGCCTCCAAGGCAGCAAGTTGTATATCAGTTCTATCAGCTCCAGTAACTACAGCCATATTTCGTCTTCTCCTGAAAAATTCCATTGCAGAATTTACCCCCATTGCGCCAATACTCAATGTTTCAACAAGTAATTGATCTTTGTCAGGGCAACAAATTACTTGGGCATCTAGTCTTCTTACAAGCTCACCAACTGTGACACTTCTAAGAAGTGGTGATTTAGGCATCACCCCAAATATTTCAATATCAAGATCCTTAAGTGAAGGTATTATTTCATTTTTTACTTTTTCGACTTCTTGCGGCAACACTCCATTCAGTACAACTCCGACTAATTTCTCACCTAATTGTTCTTTGGCATCAAGTAACGCATCCACGCTTTTACAATCTTCCCATAAATTCACAATTAAAACATTCGCATCTAAATCCTTAGCTAGTTGTGGGAGACTTAAGCCATAAATCAAACCTTCATGAAGACTTCCAGCTGCCTCTAAAATATTAAGACCTTCAAAACCATCATTAACCAATCCTTCAATTTGATCAAAACCTTTTCCTGGGAGTAAGTCTTTATTAAAAATCCTTTTTTCAGCTGATATATTATCCAATAATCCTACTGAAGAAATTAAATTCTCCTCTTTGATATTTAGTGTAGATCCAATAAACTTAACATCATCATCTATTAATCCTTCATAAGACATTGAAGGAAGATTAGTAAGTTCAATACATGTTGCTAGCGGTTTGCCTATGCGTACTTTTTTTTTCTCTTGTAAAAGTCTATTTGCTATCCCAAGGACCATTGCAGACTTCCCGCTAAATGGCTCACATGAACCAATTAATAATATATCGCTCATAATCTGGAAAATTATTTATCAATAGGTTCAAGATAATATTTTTTTGATAACTAAACAAATATTTATTTATGAGTTTTAATCAAATAAAAAAATAAATAATTTTTTTTGGTAAATTTATTTTAATTCTTTGGTATCAAATCAAAATCAAGCAAAATGATAAATTCAAACAAAAAAACTATTGGGATTACTGGAGCCTCAGGTGCACTTGGGAAAGAATTAACGAAGTTGTTTCGTCAAAAAGGGTATAAAGTGATTGGATTTACTCATAGTAAAACTAATTTTGAAATAAATCTTGAATCTCCAAATGAATGGTTCAAATGGGAATGTGGGAAGGAGTCATTATTGAAAAAACAATTAGAAAAGATAGATATTTTGATTTTGAACCATGGTATCTATGATTTGAGTAGAGAAAATTCCAATTATGAAAACTCAATTGAGATAAATGCATTAAGCAAATTCAAATTTTTAAATTTATTTGAAGATATTGCTCTAAAAAGTAATTCACTAATAAAAAAAGAGATTTGGATAAACACATCTGAAGCAGAACTATTACCAGCCCTAAATCCTTCATATGAGATTAGTAAATCACTTATTGGTCAATTAGTTTCTTTCAAAAAAAATCTTCCGGACAAAAATACAAAGAAAAAATTAATAATAAAAAAAATCATCTTAGGACCTTTTAAATCAGATCTAAATCCTATTGGAATAATGAGTCCCAAATTTGTTTCAAAAAAAATTTATGATTTAGCCAATTCAAAAAATTATTTAATAATAATTAGTCCTAACCCATTAACATACCTACTTTTCCCATTGAAAGAATTTTTCAATTTTTTGTATTGCCAAATTATCTATAATTACAAATCTTAGTTTCTAGAAATCTCTATCCGTCAATATTTCAATACCATCTTTTAATACAACTATTGTATGCTCCCATTGAGCCGATAATTTTCCATCTTTTGTTATTACAGTCCATCTATCATTTAATGTTTTGCAAAATTTAGTCCCTTCATTAACAATAGGTTCCACAGCTAATGTCATTCCTTCACGAAGGACGACATTAGGTAATTCTTTAGTCCGAAAATTAAATACTGATGGTTCCTCATGAAGATTTCTTCCAACTCCATGACCTGTATAGTCTTCAACAACACTAAAGCCATTTTTTAAAACAAAATCTTCGATTTCCCCAGCCACATCTAGAAGTGTATTCCCTGCCTTGATTTTCGAAAGGCCCGCATACAATGCTTTATAAGCTACATCACTAAGATTTTGAGCCTTTGGACTAACTTCTCCCACACAAATTGATATACAACTATCACCATGGAAGCCATCTAAATATGCTCCTGTATCAATTTTTACTAAGTCACCATTTTTAATTATTTTATTTTTATTTGGTATTCCATGGACAACCTCATTATTAATACTTGAACAAATACTAGAAGGGAAACCATGGTAACCTTTAAAACTTGGCACCGCTCCAAAACTTTTTATCCTTTTTTCTGCGAAATCATCTAAGTCTTTTGTGCTCATTCCGGGTTGAATTAAGTCATTAATTTCTTTCAAAACAGTTGCTACAATTCTGCTAGATTTTTTCATCAAATTTACTTCACGTGAAGACTTGATTTCTATTCCTCTTCTTCTCTGGATGAAAGGAACTTGATCATTAGAGTTGGTATTATTTTTATTTAACAAAAGATCTGCAAAATGTCTCATTGGAATAAATAATAGTAATAAGTAAATCTTTTCAAAATAGCCATTATTGTCTTGGCTATTTTAAATCTATCAATAACAAATGGAAAGAAACAAAAATGAAAATTTTAATTAATTCTAGGCAATTTCACAAGGCTTTGGCGCCTTGGGTTTTTTTTCCATTATTTATATCTTCAATTACCGGCCTTCTCTATAGGGTTTCAAAAGATTTATTAGGTTACTCTAGAGAACAAGTACATTGGTTAATGTCTCTCCATGAGGGCGAATGGCTTGGAGATAATGGGGAACTAATATACGTTATATTGAATTCCCTTGGAGTTTTGTGGATGCTAATAACAGGATTCCAAATGTTTTCAAAAACAATTTCATTTCCCAAAAAGGTTACTAAAGGCGAGTCAAAAGGTTAAGATATAGAACTTGTAGGATAAAACATACCAAAATGGCCAAAGATAAACAAGAGA
Organism: uncultured Prochlorococcus sp.; assembly: GCA_902558895.1. Lineage (GTDB taxonomy): Bacteria > Cyanobacteriota > Cyanobacteriia > PCC-6307 > Cyanobiaceae > Prochlorococcus_A. The sequence continues at coordinate 45,333 of CACEFS010000005.1, read as the reverse complement.
AGGAATTAGAAACCGTTACGAATACTGACGCATCAGTTGATGTAGCAGTTGAACAAAAAGGTGGAAAGATTGTTTCTGAAACTACGAAAAACTTAAGCGCATCCCATCTCATTAAGGAATTTGAGAATGAACAATTAAAAAAAGAATTACCAGAAATTTATGTTGGGGACACTGTTAAAGTTGGAGTTAAAATTACAGAAGGTAATAAAGAAAGAGTCCAACCTTATGAAGGTGTTGTTATAGCAATAAGGCATGGAGGTATCAACCAGACTATTACAGTCAGAAGAATTTTTCAGGGAATTGGTGTTGAAAGAGTATTTATGCTACATAGTCCACAGGTTGCCTCTCTAAAAGTTGAACGTAGAGGTAAAGTAAGAAGGGCTAAGTTATTCTATCTAAGAGATAGAGTAGGAAAAGCTACTCGCGTAAAACAACGCTTTGATCGATAAAGTTGTAAATTAATCAACTTATTGGTCACAAAGACGCCTATAATCATTAAATGCGTCGTTAGTTCAGTTGGTAGAACGCAGGTCTCCAAAACCTGATGTCGGGGGTTCAAGTCCTCCACGACGCGTTTGATCAACATTATTTAAATCATTTTTTTTCATTAAATGGAGTTAGATCTTCAACCCGGGGACGTAGTTAAAGTCCTCGAATCAGCTGCTTTAGGATGGGTTCGTGCACGAGTCATCAGAGTTAAGTCTGGTGGTAGAGTTGTTGTCCAAAGTGACCAAGGCAGAGAATTTACTGCTAGAGGCAACCAAGTTAGGTTGATAGAGCCTGCTGGTTTTAGACCTCAAAAATAAATAATTGTTTACATATAGGTAGATTTAAAACTTACTATTTCTGTAAATCCTCAAATTAATAAATTTTTTTTATTACAACACCATTAATTAAGTATTATGATCTGATAATTTTAAGAATGAAGTTCTAAATAAAATTAGAACAAACTCTGGGACCGTAGTTCAACTGGTTAGAGCACCGCCCTGTCACGGCGGAAGTTGCGGGTTCGAATCCCGTCGGTCCCGTTTTTTCTAAAAGAAATTTGGAAAAACGTTTAAGACTCGCCCCAAGTCCAACAGGTTTATTTCATATTGGTACAGCTCGAACAGCATTATTCAACTGGTTGTACTCAAAAAAAATAGGCGGAAAATTTCTGATCAGAATAGAAGATACAGATTTTATTAGATCTAAATCTGAATATACAGAAAATATACTAAAAGGGCTGAAATGGCTTGGACTTCAATGGGATGAAGAACCTATCAATCAAAGTGACCGAATATCAATTCACAAAAATTACATCAAAAAACTATTGGCATCTGGAGCTGCATATAGATGCTTTACAACAGAAGATGAAATCTCTGAATTAAGAGAAGAACAAAAAAAGAAGGGATTACCTCCAAAGCATGATAATAGACACAGAAATCTTTCAAAAGAAGAAATAGAAACATTCATATCCCAAGGGAAAACTTCAGTTATAAGGTTTAAGATTGATGAAAAAATACAGATTACATGGGTAGACCAAATAAGAGGTGAAATCAAATGGCAAGGCAAGGACTTAGGTGGTGATTTAGTATTGTCAAGAAGGGCAAAGGGATACGAGATTGGAGATCCTTTGTACAATCTTGCAGTTGTAGTTGATGATAATTTCATGAATATTACTCATGTTGTAAGAGGTGAAGACCATATCTCAAACACTGCAAAACAAATATTGATTTATAAAGCATTAAATTTTAATTTACCAACTTTTTCGCATACACCCTTAATACTTAATAGTGAAGGGAAAAAATTATCTAAGAGAGATTGCGTTACTTCAATCGACGAATTTAGAGATATGGGATATTTACCTGAGGCCTTATCGAACTATATGGCCTTTTTAGGTTGGTCTCCAAAATCTGCAGACAAAGAAATACTTTCACTTGAAGAGATATCTGAAATTTTTGACTTATCAGACATAAATAAAGCTGGAGCTAAATTCAGTTGGGAAAAACTCAACTGGATTAATTCTCAATATATAAAAAATATGGAATCAATAAAGTTAAGTGAGATCATAAGGAAATACTGGGATGATAAAGGTTGGGTACCGCCATCGCAAGAATGGGCTTATAAATTAGTAATTTTGCTTAGAGACTCAATGACTCTTTTAAAAGATTCAATTGATCAATCAAAACCATTTTTCTTAATACCTACAATTCAAAAAGAAGGTCAAGATTTTCTTGAAAACAAAGATAACAAAGCATCTCTAAAACTAACCTTAAATTATTTAATTGAGCAGGATACTATAAAAGTAAATAAAGAAAAAGCCAAAGAAATAATAAACGAAATCTCAAAAATGCATAATCTTAAAAAAGGGACATTAATGAAATCATTAAGAGTAGCCTTTTTCGGATCTCTCAGTGGGCCAGATTTAATTCAAAGTTGGGAGCTTTTCGCAGAGAGCAAAACTGATAGAACTCGAATTGAAAGATGTCTTAAATCAATCTAAATTATTTTTTTGGCCTAATTCAAGCCTATTCGCCAAAGGTTTAGCTGAAAGGCCTTGTATTCCTACTGTCATCAATATAGTAAGGAAAACTAAACCTTGGAGACGGCCTGAACCAAGAATACCAGCTTGCTCTAATCTGATAGAAAAAAGTGACGCTACCGCCGCAGTAACAATACCTCTTGGAGCTAACCAAGCTAAAAATATTTTTTCTTTTAAGTTCAATTCTCGCCCTATTGTTGCTATCCAAATACAAATGGGGCGAACAATTACCATCAACATAAAAACGCACACAAATCCTCCCCAACCAAGTGGACTTAATTCACCCCAAGAAACGTCAGCTGCCAAAAGAGGGAAAAGAACTGTTATTGCTAATTGAGCTAATTCACCTATTAGATTATCCAATCTTTCTTTATCAATAACTTCTCTTTTACCTACAATAAAACCCGCTGCGACTGAAGCCGGCAAACCTGATTCTGGTAAAAAATATTCACAAATTCCATACACAAGGAAAATAAATCCAAGAGTAACCTGAAGCTCTATACCAAATGAGGCTTCATTTTTTATTTTTTTTAAAATTTCTGATAGTAACCATCCTGCAATTAATCCTATTAAGACTCCTCCCCCTAATCTTTGCATTAATGCTATAAATACGTCGTTAATCCCACGAAGGTCTCCTAAAGTCAGTTCTAAAAGCAGTAATGCTAGTACTGCACCAATTGGTTCAAGCAACAAACCCTCAGCTTTTAAAACTTCCGAAAGTGGGGAAGCTAATTTTATTTGTTCCACTAATGGAGAGACAACTGTTGGGCCAGTAGCTAGAACTATGGCACTATATATTCCTGCGACTTGCCAAGAAAGTCCAGCCAGCCAATGAGCAATAAAAATTCCAGCTGATAATGAAATAAAAAGTCTTACCAATGAAATTTTCAAAACAGTATTTCTTATATTCCCCTCAGGAAGTTTTAAATTTAATCCCCCTTCAAATAGAACCAAACAGACTAAAAGCCCCACAATAGTTTCAAGCCCTTGCCCGAGATCTAAAGGCTCAACCAGTCCTAATCCTGATCTTCCGATAAATAATCCAGAAAGTAATAAAATAACAACACTTGGGAATCCTGTAAAAGAAGAGAGTAATCGAGCGCAAGCCCCTGCGAATACAGTTATCCCCCAAAGTAATCCAAGCCTTTCAGGCGTCATATAAAATTATAAATAATAAAAATATTAATTATTTTGATTAAATCAATATTCTTATCTCAAGTCCAATAAATACAATACTTTTTAATTTAATTAATCAGCTGGAAAAGAGTAATTTTTATATAATCTTTCAATCCAAATTTTAAGAAAATTAATTTTGTTTTTTTTAAGAAAACTTGCTTATTAAAGCAATAATTATAAAAATAATTCCTATACCAACAGTTGCCATCCTTCCATTCCATATTTCAGCTTGAGGGGTAAAACCTCTTTTCCACAAATTCAGTTCCTTTTTATCAACGAAGTTTTTTGTCTCTTTAATCTCGATTTTAGGTTGTTTATTCATTGAAGTTAAAAAGGGGGGGGGTCTTCATAAAGGGTATTTGCTTGTTCAATTGATAGTCTTCCTGCGACACCTAATTTAAGAGAACTTAAATGATCCTTAAATTTGATTCTGAACAACGCGGCCGCTCCAATCATTGCCGCATTATCTGTACAAAGATTAAGGGGAGCTAAATGAACTTTAATAGATTTTTTATTAGCTTCACCAATCATCATTTTTCTTAATGTATTGTTTGCGGCCACTCCCCCAACCACAACAATTTTATCCAAGCTATGATCTTCTGCGCATTTTATTGTTCTCTCTACCAAAACTTCTGCCACTACTCTCTCAAAACTTGCAGCGATATCAGGAATTGGAACAGTCTTTCCATCCAAATTTATTCTCTCAACTAATCTTAATACGGCAGTTTTTAGACCACTAAAAGAGAAATCATATTTAAGAAATCCACCTTTTTTATCAGAAATCCTACATTTTGGTAAATTAAATTTCATTGGGTCTCCATTTTTAGCAATCTTTTCAATTGCTGGCCCTCCCGGATAACTAAGACCTAATAGTCTGCCAACTTTATCAAAGGCTTCTCCAGCCGCGTCATCAAAACTTTTCCCAAGTCTTTGCATTCCCCTTCTATCATCAACCTTTATCAATTCAGTATGCCCGCCGCTAACAAGTAATGTGAGAAAAGATTTCTTTGGATAGTTTTCTGAAAATAAAATCGAAGATAAATGCCCCTCCAAATGATGAATTCCCAAAAATGGTTTTGAATGTAACATGCACAGTGATCTTGCAGTTATAGAACCAACTCGTAAACAACCAACTAAACCAGGAGCTACAGTTGATGCAATATAGTCGACCTCCTCAATTTTAATTTTTGATTCTTTTAAAGCCTTATCTAAAACAAAAGGTAATAACTCTAAATGTTTTCGAGCTGCAAGTTCAGGAACAACTCCTCCCCATTTTGAATGGTCTTCAATTTGAGAAGCAACTATATTTGAATGTATTTTGAAAGTATCGCCAATATTAGAAACTATAGAGACAGATGTCTCATCACAACTTGTTTCAATAGCTAAAACTTTATGCATTTTTGATTCAACTTGTTCTATTTTAATATTAATTTCTTACTTAACACACTATAAGGAATTAAAGATTGCAACTTATGAAATTCTTTTTTTCAATCATAACCTCAGTTTTTCTGTTCCTCGGAATTACTCCAATTGCTCTAGCCGCTAATGGGCCTGCATTAAACGCAGATAGAGCTAGCACAGAATATACGGCTTCAGCCCTCACAAAATGCTCTGAAAATCCTAAATTCATTGAGAGAGCAAATTCTGCAACTACTCAAAAAGACATCGCAAGATTTGAAAGATACGGAAAAGCATCATGTGGAGATGATGGTCTTCCACATTTAATAATTGGACCTCCTCTTGAGCCATGGGGAGCTCTTTTAAATAGAGGCCATGAAGGAGATTTACTTATTCCCGGAGTATTGTTTATTTATATTGCTGGAATTATAGGTTGGTCAGGAAGAGAGTATCTGATTGAATCAAAAAAGACTAAGAATCCAGCAGATCTTGAGATCATTATTGACCTAGACTTAGCCAGAAAATGTCTTATAAAAGGAGCGCAATGGCCTCTTCTTGCTAATAAGGAAGGTAGAAATGGAGATTTAAGAGAAAAAGATAACAATATTACACTTAATGGTCCTCGCTAAAAATTTTAAATAACTTTCATAAAACAAATGTTCAAAATTCTAAACACAAAATTTGTCAGATCTGCCCCAGTTGTAGCAGCAATTTGGCTAAGCCTTACTGCTGGAATAATTATTGAATTTAATAGGTTTTTCCCTGATTTATTATTCCATCCAATGAGCTGACAAAGGGAAAATAATCAAGTTTTTATTAACTTGATTATTTTTTTTGCTGTTTCATCAACATTGTGATTTGTTAGTTCAAAATCAAATTGATTTGATACTGAAATCTCATAATTAGCCCTTAAGAGTCTTTTTTCAATTGCCTCTTCTTTTTCTGTGCCTCTATTTCTTATTCTTCTCTCTAACTCTTCTTTATCAGGAGGAAGTAAAAATATTGAAAGTGAATTAGGAAACTTATTTTTTATTTGCCTTGCGCCCTCTACTTCAATTTCAAGTAGTACGGTAAATCCCTTTTTTATTTTCTCATTAACAGAAGATAAAGGGGTTCCATAGTAGTTTCCAGCGAATTTAGCCCATTCAAGGAACAGGTTTTGTTCAATCATTTCCTTAAACTTTTCTTGATTTAAAAAGTAGTAATTTTCTCCTTCCTTCTCTCCCTCTCTAGGTTTTCTAGTAGTTGCAGATATTGAAAGCCAAAAATTTTTTTCTCTACCTAATATTTCTTTAACAACTGTTCCTTTACCCACCCCGCTTGGTCCAGTAAGGATAATAAGTTTTTTTGGATTTTTCATATTAAATTTTTTACAGTAAAATAAACATCCTGTGAATTAAAAAAAGAATAATGCAAAAAGGTGTTCCACAGATAATGGATATTACATCTATTAGATTTGTCTTGCATTATTTGACGAATAATATCTTACCTTCAAAGTTTGAAACTGCCCAACAACCACAGCCTCATACAATTCAATTATGTTTCAGAGGAGTTGCTTCTCAAACATGGTTAGAAGTTTCATGGAATGGAGATTCTCCTAGAATACTAAAGATAAATAAGCCAGAAAAGATGGGGAGAGAAAGCACACTTTCTAAACAAATAAGATACGGATTAAAGTATATGGCTTTAATTTCGATTGATCAAGATGATTTCGAGAGAGTTATAAAATTTAGTTTTGCAAAAAAACCTGGAGATGAAATTAATAAGTATTTAATTTTTGAATTAATGGGAAAACATAGCAATATTTTTTATTTGGACAATAAACATAAAATAATTGCAGTTGGTAAACAAATTAAATCAAGTCAATCAAGTTTTAGAACAATTTCAACAGGATCTATATATTCTGGTCCTCCAGTCAATCACAAAAAAAAACCTAGTGTAGATGAGTCTTTTCAATCATGGAAAGACTCAATTTCAATAGTTCCTGGGTCTTTGAAATACTGTTTAATAAATACCTATCAAGGAGTTAGCCCTATCCTCACAAAACAATTGGAAGTTGTCAGCAAAACTGACAATGCAGAAATAATGGAAAAAAATATAGATTTCATTAGCGATTCTGACTTAAAAGCGATATTTAAAAATTGGAAGATTTGGATAAATAGGTTTAAAAACAATAACTTTAACTTTTCTATATTTAATAAATATTTTTATTGCGTTTGGTTTTTTGATAAAGAAATAAATTATGAAAATAAAATAGATTTATGCACTAGTTTAGAGGATTATTACAAATATCATCTGAAACAAAAAAAACTCGAATTATTGAAAAAGAAAATTGAAGGGATAATTTTTAAACAGACCAATACTGAGAAAAAAAATTTAAATATTCAATATGATCTACTTTCAAAATCAGAAAACTATGAGATATATAAAGAAAAGGCTGACAATATATTTGCTTCAAATGAAATAAAAAAACAAGATGTTATTAAAGGGCAAAAACTATATAAAAAGTCAAAGAAACTAAAGAGATCTAGAGAATTGATAAAAGAAAGATTAATTATTTACAAAACAAATATAGAAAGATTAGATGAATTCACTACACTGCTAGAAAATCTAAATTCTTTAAATCATGAAAAACTTTTTATAAGAATCAAACTACTAGAAGAAATTATGGAAGAAATTTGTAACGAGTTTAATATCAATATCAAGAGGCAAAGAGAAGATAACAAAAGTACATCTGAGATACAATCTTCACCAATTCAATTGGACACTCCCACAGGATTGAAGCTTCAGGTAGGGAGAAATATGAGGCAAAATGATTTAATAAGCTTTAAGTTTTCAAAAAAAGGCGATTTATGGTTTCATGCACAAGAATCACCAGGCAGTCATGTAGTTTTGAAGTCTTCATCTCAAGCAGCATCTGAACAAGATCTTCAAATAGCTGCAGATTTAGCTGCTTTATTTAGTAAGGCAAAAAGAAATATTAAAGTTCCAATCAATTTAGTAAAGATTAAAGATTTGCAAAAAATCAAAAAGGGAGGGCCAGGTTGCGTTTCCTTTAAAAATGGAGAAATTATTTGGGGAAATCCTACAAGAGGAGAAGATTACATTAAAAAAAATCTTAAAAGAGAAATTTAGCTTATAATAAAAAAAATTTTTAAATCTCAATGTTTGATTTTCTTTTGGGCACTCATGAATTTTTAGGAAATCATAGTTTTCCAGAATTTATTGTTGGATATCTATTTGGCGCTGCGTTAATAATTGGAGCTCCTACTGTTTTCTTACTACTTGCCTTCGTAAGCGCTTTAATGAAAACAAATGGTAAGATGGGTGGATATAGAGAATATGAAACTTATGGTGAATCATCTTTAAATGATGCTCCTCCTTTCTTATTACCTGATCCAACTAATCCTAAATTAAGCAAATAATTAAATTTATAGAAAAATAAATTGGACTTTGACATTTGTAATTTGAAACGTTTTTCTTTCAAAATCTTTATCAACTAATAATGAGAGGTACAGATCAGAATGAAAATAAATTATTAGATTCGATGACCTTTAGTGATCATTTAGAGGAACTTCGTCAAAGAATACTAAACTCAATTTACTCAATAATTATTTCAATATTCTTTAGTTTTCTCGCCATAAAGCCATTAATATCTTTTTTAGAAATCCCAGCTGGAGATATTCATTTACTACAACTAGCCCCTGGAGAGTTTTTATTTGTCGCTATTAAAGTTGCAGGTTACAGCGGATTGATAGTTTCTATGCCTTATATTTTTTATCAAATAATATTATTCATTTCCCCTGGTTTAACAAAACAAGAAAAAACCCTCATATTGCCCGCAGTTTTTGGATCAGGTATTCTATTTTTTTTAGGATTAATTTTTTCATGGTGGATATTAGTCCCTGCAGCAATAAATTTCTTTATTTCTTTCGGCGCTGATATTGTTGAACCAACTTGGTCTATAGAAAGATATTTTGATTTTGTTCTCTTATTAATGTCTAGCACTGCAATAGCCTTTCAATTGCCTGTATTACAATTTATTCTTGGTTCTCTTGGAATAATTACAACAGAAAAAATGATTTCGAATTGGAAGATAGTTGTAATCTCCTCAGCAATTTTATCTGCAGTAATTACCCCTTCAACAGACCCATTAACAATGTCATTGCTATCTTTATCTATTGTGTTTTTATTTTTTGTGGGTACTGGATTAACTTACTTATCAGAAAATTTTAAGTCAAAAACTCTTTCATCTTCTCATTAAGATTTAGTTGCAAGCTGACAGCTCTACCTAACCTTGGCTTAGAGTTTACTCTCTTTAGCCATTCCCTTACTTCTTCTGAATATCCACATCTATTTAAAATCTCGATTTTATCAGCTATCGATTTTTTATATTCATCTTCACTTAAAGGAAATGATTCCTGTCCAAGGAATCCCCACATCATTTGAAAATACACAAATTTTCCTCTTCTAAAGAGTCTAAAATCATATTTTTTTCCCCAACGATGAATCAAAAAATGGATAACTTCATCTACTTGCAATGGGTTCATTTAAATCAATTAATTAAAACTTCCTAAACTTTTACTTTAAATTATTAAAAGTCCTATCTATTTGCAACAGAAATTGAACAATTTGCTCCATAATAATTAATAAATAACAGTACCAAGTAGCGAATGACTCAATTAAGTTCCAATGATGTCCCTTCAATGGGTCGAAGGCAATTTATGAATCTTCTTACATTTGGGACTGCAACTGGTGTAGCGTTAGGAGCCCTTTACCCAGTAGCAAATTATTTCATGCCTTTAAGAGCAGGTGGTGGTGGTGGTGGAACTTCGGCTAAAGATGAATTAGGGAATCCAGTAACTAAGACCGGTTGGTTAGCTACCCATCAAGCAGGAGACAGAAGTCTAGTGCAGGGTCTAAAGGGTGATCCAACTTATCTAATAGTTAATGAGGGTGGGGTAATAGGAGAATTTGGTTTAAATGCAATTTGTACTCATTTAGGTTGCGTTGTCCCATGGGATAGTGGTGCAAATAAATTTATATGTCCTTGTCATGGAAGTCAGTATGATACAAATGGGAAGGTAGTCAGAGGGCCGGCTCCTTTATCTTTAGCGCTAGCTCATGTCGATATTGAGGATGATGCTGTACTAGTCAAACAATGGTCAGAAACTGACTTTAGAACTAATGAGAATCCATGGTGGGCATAAAAAAAATGAAAGGTCTTAAAAATCAAATCATGAGAAAAACAAGTTTACTTATCTGTACTCTGCTTTTCATTTCGAGCATTGTATTTTATCCAAAGATCACCTTTGCTTATCCATTTTGGGCTCAGCAAAACTACGAATCCCCAAGAGAAGCCACAGGAAAGATAGTCTGTGCAAATTGTCATCTAGCTCAGATGCCTACAATTGCAGAGGTTCCACAATCTGTTGGAGCAGACAGTGTTTTCAAAGCTGTAGTCAAAATACCCTACAAAAATGATTTAAAAGAGATAGGGGCTGATGGTTCTGAAGTTCCCTTACAAGTTGGTGCTGTTGTAATGCTGCCTGATGGCTTTAAACTTGCTCCACAAGAAAGATGGACCGAAGAAATAAAAGAGGAGACAGAAGGGGTTTATTTCACTAACTACAGTGAAGAGAAAGATAATATCATTATTGTCGGACCTTTACCTGGCGATACCAATAAAGAAATCGTTTTCCCTGTACTTTCCCCTGACCCATCCACTAATAAAGAATATCACTATGGGAAATATTCGATACATATTGGAGGCAATAGAGGTAGAGGTCAGGTATATCCAACTGGAGACAAGAGCAATAATGTAGTATTCACTTCTTCCACCGCAGGAATTATAAATTCAATAGAAACAATTGAAGATGGTAGCTATCAAGTCAATATAGAAAACGATAATGGTGAAATAACTACTGAAGCAGTGCCTGTTGGTCCTCAACTTATCGTAAAAGCGCAAGACAAAATTAATATAGGTGACCCTCTTACTAATGATCCAAACGTTGGTGGCTTTGGGCAATTAGATGCTGAGGTTGTACTTCAGAGCCCTTATAGAGTTATTGGATTGATTGCATTCTTCATTGGTGTAGGCTTGACACAAATACTTTTAGTATTAAAGAAAAAACAAGTAGAAAAAGTGCAAGCAGCAGAGGGTATCTAACTTTCTCTAAATGCTTATACTTCAAGCTTTTATACAATCTCCAGGAGAAAATTTTTTAAATTCAGGATTTATAACTATTAGATGGTACGGACTTCTTATTTCGGTTTCAGTTTTAATAGGCCTATTTGTCTCTAAAAAACTAGCAAAGGCAAGAAATATTAACCCAGAGTATATTAGTGAAATACTTCCATCATTAATAATCTCTTCAATAATCGGAGCTAGAACTTATTACGTAATTTTTGAGTGGAGGCAATATAGCGGAGAGAACTTTTTTACTTCTTTTGAACTATTTAATAACATCATTCAAATACCTTCTTTTCTTGCAGTTTGGGAAGGAGGCATAGCAATCCATGGAGGTCTAATTGGAGGATTATTATCTATTATCTATTTCTGTAAGTCGAAAAAAATTAATTTAAAAACCTTTATAGATATATTAATACCCTCGATTATTCTTGGACAATCAATAGGAAGGTGGGGAAATTTTTTCAATAATGAAGCCTTTGGAGTTCCTACAAATTTGCCCTGGAAACTATTTATACCTATCCAAAATAGGCCTTTAGAATTTATTAATTATGAATTTTTTCATCCTACATTTCTCTATGAGTCATTGTGGAATCTTTTGATTTTCATCGTACTTATTATTACCTTTAATAAACAAAATAAAACAGATTTTTTCAGGCCTGGCTTTATTAGCTGTCTTTACTTAATAAGTTATAGCTTTGGAAGATTCTGGATTGAAGGGTTAAGAACTGACCCACTATGCATTGGTGGACTTCCACCTTTCTGTGATGGCGGTATAAGAATGGCTCAATTTATTAGTATTTTTCTATTTTCTTCTGGATTAATTGGAATATTTTTTTTAAGATTGAGAACATATAGTGGGAAAAATAGAAAGAATGGATAACAAAATATCCTTTATTGGTGTTGGTCCAGGCGATCCAGAATTATTAACTTTAAAAGCATTAAAAAAGATAAAAATCGCAGATGTCATTATTTGGACTGATTCTCTAATTCCTGAAAAGATTTTAGATTCTGCTAAAAAAGGTTCTGAAAAAATAAAAACGAGTTCACTTAACTTAGAGCAAATAACCTCAATTATGATAGAAAAATTTCAGGCAGGAAAAACTGTTGTAAGGTTGCATGATGGAGACCCTTGCCTTTTTGGAGCAATTGGAGAGCAAATCAAAATTTTAAAAAACGAAAAAGTTGAAATCGAGGTTGTTCCTGGAGTAAGTGCCTTTCAAGTTGCTGCAGCGTATCATGAAGCTGAGTTAACCATCCCTGACGTAACGCAGACTATTATTTTAACTAGAGCAGGAGGTCGAACAGGGATGCCCGAAAAAGAATCTCTGAAAGATCTTGCGAAACACAATTCCTCTATATGTCTATATCTAAGTGCTAGGCATGTGAAACGGTCTCAAGAAACTTTACTAGAGTTTTACCCTCCAGAGACTAAAGTGATTGTTGGATTTAGAGTATCTTGGGATGATGGTTGGACATCATTAATAGAATTAAAAGATATGGAAAAATTTTCTATCGAGAAAAAACTAATTAGAACAACCATTTACATAATTAGCCCAGCAATTAGTAATTCTCAAAAAAGATCTAACCTTTATAATCCATCTTATAGGCATCTCTTTAGGAATAAATAATCTTAAAGTTGATAGAAAAATATTAATTACTATAATTAGTAAAAATAAATTTGCTTTGAAAGAAATAAAATCTGTTTCGGGAATCAACAATAAAGAAGGAGATTCCTCTTTAAAGAGAATCGGAAATTTCATTAAAGAGGCTAGGTTAAGTAAAAATCAATCAATTGAAGAATTGGCTTCTGATTTAAAAATTGGAGCTCATCAACTTGAAGCCATAGAGGAAGGTAATGAAGATAAACTACCTGAAAAAGTATTTATCAAAGCAATGATTAGAAGGATTTCACAGAAGCTAAAACTTGATACAGAATTTTTAATGGATGAATTCAAGACTGAGAGAAAAGAAGTGAAAATTAAAGAAAAAGTTGAAGAAGTTTCCAAAAAAAATTATAAATCTAGGGAATCTAAGAATTTTAATCCACTAGGATTCCTAATATTTATTTTAATTTCAGGCTTTCTTGGACTAACCGCCTCGACCTTAATTTTCAATTTATTTTCAGATTCTTCTCAGAATCAAACTCCAAAACAAGAACTTATTAAAAAAACTAAATAACTTTTAATTCCAAATTCTTTAGTTCTTTTATTACATTACGGCATAATCCTAAGTTCCATTTTTCAAGAAGAAGATCATGGTTTCTATCTAAAGGTAAAAGTTGAAATGTAAGATTATTTTCCTGCAATTTTATTTGAACTGAGGAGATCACCTTGTCAGGTCTTTGATCAAGAGCCGCTGCTAGTCTCAGGATTAATGACATTTCAAGAACTAATGTTTTATCTTCTTTGGATATTAAATTTTGCCAAGACTCATGTCTTTTCTTGGGTAGAGTCTTTCTATGATACCTAGCAATTGAAGCAATAATGTTTGTTTCTGCTTCAGAATATCCCAACAACTCACAATTTTTTATTAAGTACCAAGAGTGTTTGTGATATGAACCAACATTCACATATTTCCCACAATTATAAAGATTAGAAGCTGCCCAAAGAAGTTCTTTAGCTTTAGGGTCATTATTACTATGAAAGATATATTTAGTCTGATCATAGATTTGAAAGGCAATATCAACAACTTTCTCAGCTCTTTTATTATCTACTCCAAACTTTCTGGCCTGATGAACTATTGTTGTTTTTCTAATATTACCTTGAATATTTAACTCATTTTTAATTATCCCTTTACGAAGCATCCAATCCACAACCAAACCCTCTCGAAGCGCCCTCTCACTTATTATTAATTCATCAAAGTTCAACATCTCCATTGCGGTATTTAATATCAATGCTCCTGGAATAATTATTTCTGCTCTTCTCTCACTTAATGAAGGTATTTTCTTGATTTCCGAAACTGGCAATTTAATTAGTTTTTCCAATACATTTTGTAAATTTTCCTTTTTAAATTTATAACCATGCAACTTTTGTTTAGATTCTCCCAAATCATCTGAAATCAAATTTCCTAATGAGGTTGCAGTGCCACTGGTTGCAATCATAGATAAAGGCTTATCTCCCCTAGATCTACTCTTTATTTTTCGAACAGATGGTTCTAAAGATCCTTTAATAAAAGTTGTTAAAAAACTCGATCTTTCTGAAGTTATAGACCCTTTACTTAAAAAATCATTTTTAAGTCTTACCGCACCAATTCTCGAACTGGTAAGAGCTATAGCATCTTTTTTATCTGCAAGTATTAATTCTGTAGATCCTCCTCCAATATCTATGATTACAAAAGACTGATCTTCAAAAGACATCCCAGAAAGAACACCAAGGTAAATTAATCTGGCTTCCTCAGAACCACTTATCATTTCTATTTGAATATTAGTTTCATCAAGAACTCTTCTAATAAAATCTTGACCGTTTGGAGCTTCCCTAACTGCACTTGTTGCTGCTGTTACTATTTGTTTGACTCCATTACTTTTACAATATTCCTTAAATCGCTTAAGAGTAACTAATCCCCTTTGGATTGATTCTTCAGTAAGATTACCCTCCTCATCTCTTTCTCCAAGACGAGTGGTTGATTTATCAGTAAATTTTATTGAAAATGACTTTAATTCTAGATTAATTTCTGCTATCAAGAGATGTGTAGAGTTAGTTCCAATATCTATAGAAGCTACTAAAATTTGCTTTTCTTGAAAATATCTTAAATCTTGTTTCAGTATCATTTCTTTTTATAAGACGAATATATCTTTAATCCATTAATAAATATACCCAACATTGATTATTAAATAATAGAAATCATTTAATCCTAGTAAGATTATTTAAAGTTATGAAATATACAATAGGTCATATGCAAAATAAAAATCGACAAATTAAATTAAGTACTTTTTTTGAATTATTAAGGTGGAATAAGCCGACTGGAAGAATGATCTTACTTATTCCTGCTGGATGGAGTTTATATTTAACCCCAGATGCTAATCCAACATTTTTAATGTTGTTAAGAATAATACTTGGAGGACTACTAGTAAGTGGATTAGGCTGCGTGGTTAATGATATTTGGGACAAAAAAATTGATCAAAAAGTTGTTAGGACAAAAAATAGACCTTTAGCCGCAAATAAAATGAGTCTTAAAACAGCCTATTCAATTCTTTTGTTTTTAATTTTAAGTAGCTTCTTTTTAACTTTGTCACTACCTCAGCCTGGAAGAATCCTTTCCATTTCACTTGCTTTTTTAGCTTTACCTATCATTTTAATTTATCCTTCTGCCAAAAGATGGTTTAAATATCCTCAATTAATCTTATCCATATGCTGGGGTTTTGCTGTCTTAATTCCCTGGGCCGCAAATGAAGGCAATTTAAATAGTATTGTTTTATTATTTTGCTGGCTAGCTACCATTTTTTGGACTTTTGGCTTTGACACAATTTATGCTTTAGCAGATAAAAAATATGATATCAAAATTGGAATTAATAGTTCCGCTGTTAACCTCAAGAACAATGCAAGAATAACCATTCAAGTTTGTTATTTTTTAACTTCTTTTTTTCTCGCAGTATGCGGATTTATTAATCAAATGGATTTTATTTTTTGGCCAATTTGGCTTGCAACGTCAATCTTAATGCAAAGAGATATAATAAAAGTATTTCCTGAGGAAAAGCAATCAATAAAAAATATTGGGAATCACTTCAAAAATCAATCAATTTATGGAGGAGTCATTTTACTAGGAATTATTATTGCCTCATAAATTCTAAATATGGTTTTTAGATTAAAAAAGGGAGACTTAATAGATATTTTAGCTCCAGGCTCCTTTATTGATGAAGACGAAAATTTTCAAAAAGGCATAGAAATCTTAAAAAACTGGGGTTTGGAAATTAATGAAAATAATTCTCTATCAAAAAAATTTGGTTATTTTGCAGGCGATGATCTAACTAGATTTGAAGAACTTGAAAAAGCACAAAATAGTAAGCTAATCATTTTTGCAAAAGGAGGCTGGGGTTCAGCAAGACTTTTAGAAAAAGAACCTTCTTGGCAGCATGGTTTAATGCTTGGATTCTCAGATACATGCTCTTTATTACTTTCTAAATATTCTCAAGGATTTACAGGTTCTATCCATGGCCCCATGGTTACAAGCCTTTTCAAAGAACCAGAGTGGAGTCTTGAGAGATTAAGAAATTTACTTTTTGAGGGATATGTTGAGGACATAATAGGAATACCTTTAAGAGGTGGAAAAGCGAAAGGAGAGATAATAGTTTCTAACTTAACTATTGCTACTTTTTTAATTGGTACTAATCATTTTCCAGATTGCAAAGGTAAAATAATAATTTTTGAAGACATTAATGAAGATATTTATAAAATTGATCGCATGTTGACTTACCTTAGGATGACTAAAACAATTTCTGAAATTGAGGGTATTGGATTCGGAAGTTTTTCTAATGATTCCTGCGACCTTGAATGGAAAGATTTACTAAAAAACTGCATTATTGAAAGACTTCAAGAGTTCGATTTTCCTATTCTTTTTGATCTCCCAATAGGCCACATATCAGGGAATGCATGCATCCCGTTAGGGTATGAAGCAACTTTAAATGGTGACAACGGCTTTCTTAGTATAGATAAACCTTTTTAACTAGGAGTTCTTCACAAAAAGTTTTGCTATTTTCAAATCTATAGGGGATGTAATTTTTATATTTGAGTAAGTTCCTTCAATAATCTTCACTTTCCAATTAAGCATTTCGAATAAAGAAGCATCATCTGTGACTTTCCAGTTTTTATCAATTGCCATCTTGTGAGCTTTTTTTAATCTATTCACTAAAAAGCCTTGAGGAGTTTGCGCTGCCCATAAATAATTTCTGTCAGGTGTTTCTTTAATAAAACCTTCATTATCAACAATCTTTATAGTGTCTATTACCTTAGTAGCCAAAATTACAGCTTCATTTTCATCTAATTGCTTGGCACAAAGGTCTATCAATTCAGGATTAATTAGACATCTAGCGCCATCATGTATTAAAACTTTTTCAGCATCTTTTGGTAACGCTTTTAAACCATTAAAAACTGACTGTTGTCTGGTGTCACCACCATTAATCCAATGAACTTTATGGGCAAAATCCTTAGCTGAATTTAATAATAAGTTTTTATCTTTCGGTTGCCCAATTATTCCAACCCAATTTACTGAGCTTGCAGAAAATACAGATTTAAGTGTCCAATAAATCAAAGACTCTCCCTCTAAATCAATAAGTAATTTATTTTTTCCAGCTTTCATTCTGCTACCGCTCCCTGCAGCTGGTATTAAAAAGTGCACAATAGAGGTCTTAATTTTTTCTAGACAATTATAAATAAAAGTAATATCTTTACACAAATAGTACTACGATTGAAAATTATAAAAATTTCATAATGTCCAATAAAGATTCATTATCAGGCAAAATTGCTTTAATCACTGGAGCTAGCAGAGGAATTGGTAAAGAAATTGCTTTAGAGCTAAGCCGATTGGGAGCGGAAGTTTTTATTAATTACTCTTCTTCTGATGAAAAAGCTGAAGAAGTTGTAAATATTATAAAAAATTCAGGAGGTAAAGCTCATAAATTAAAATTTGATGTTTCAAAAGAGGATTCTGTCAGTTCAGCTTTTGAAGAAATAATCAAAATTAGTGGCACCATTGATATCCTCATTAACAATGCTGGAATTACTAGAGATGGACTATTGATGAGAATGAAATCGGAACAATGGGATGATGTACTAAATACAAACTTAAAAGGAGTTTTTCTTTGTACAAAATATGCTTCAAAATTTATGATGAAAAAAAGAAGTGGTAGCATCGTAAATATTTCATCTGTTGTTGGCATAATTGGTAATCCTGGACAAGCAAATTATTCTGCAGCCAAAGCTGGAGTTATTGGATTTACCAAAACTTGCGCTAAAGAATTTGCCTCAAGAGATATAAATGTTAATGCAATAGCTCCAGGTTTTATAGAAACAGAGATGACTGAAAAACTTAATACTGAAGAGATTCTAAAAGTTATTCCTTTAGGGAAATTAGGAAGTTGTACTCAAATTGCAAACTTAGTGACATTCTTAGTTTCAAGTGATGCGGGAAGCTACATTACAGGGCAAACAATCAGTATAGACGGGGGTATGAGTATTTAGTTATGTACTTTCATAAGGCTGGCCTAATTCATCTCTCAACCTTCTAATTTTTTGTAAAAGTTTTAGTCTTCTACTTCTAGCAGTTAATGTTAAGAAAAATCTTAAAGGAAAGTATATTAGTGTCATAGCAATCGCGAGGATTGCGGTGAGAGTAAAAATAAGATTATTTGTTTCTTCCATAACTTAAAGATACTCTTATTTGAGTTAATTTGTATGTCCTATTAAAAGAAATTCGGCTTTCCCCACTTAATTAAATATCCCTTAAAAATGATTCTATGGGAGATTAGAATAAGACAAAAGATTGAGTAAACATGGCTAAACAGTTAAGTTTTTCTAATGAATCAAGAGGAGCGTTAGAAAAAGGTGTGAATTTCGTAGCTAATGCGGTAAAGGTTACTATTGGGCCGAAGGCAAAAAACGTTGTAATAGAAAAGAAATTTGGTTTACCAGATATAGTAAGAGATGGATCTACAGTTGCTAAAGAGATCGAGATTGAAAACCCTATTTCTAATTTAGGTGCGAAATTAATAGAACAAGTTGCATCCAAGACAAAAGAGAGTGCTGGTGATGGAACAACAACAGCAACCATTTTGGCTCAGAAGATGGTTCAGGAGGGATTAAAAAATATTGCTTCTGGCGCCAACCCTATGGAGTTAAAAAAAGGTATGGAGGCCGGCCTAGCTTTTGTCTTAGAAATATTAAGTTCTAGAAGTATTTCATTAAGTGGATCTGATATCCAAAAAGTTGCAACAGTTAGTGCTGGAGGTGATGAAGAAATTGGATCTATAATTTCGAAAGCAATGGATATTGTTACTTCAGATGGTGTAATAACTGTCGAAGAATCTCAATCACTAGAAACAGAATTAGATATAACTGAAGGTATGTCTTTTGATAGAGGTTATAGTTCTCCATATTTCGTAACAGATCAAGAAAGACAAGTTTGTGAACTTGAAAATCCTAAAATATTAATAACTGATCAAAAAGTCTCAACTTTAGTTGATCTAGTTCCAATACTTGAAGAAATTCAGAAGTCAGGCTCACCTTTTCTAATTCTTGCTGAAGATATCGAAGGAGAGGCTTTAACCACTCTAGTTTTAAATAAGAATAGTGGGGTTTTAAATGTTGCTTCAGTAAGAGCTCCGTTATTTGGTGAGAGAAGAAAAGCTGCCCTGGAAGACATTGCAATTCTTACAGGGGCTAAGTTAATTAGCGAAGATAAATCGATGTCACTTGATAAAGTAACGATTAATGATTTAGGAAAAGCAAAAAAAATAACTATTACAAAGGATAAAACTACAATTGTTGCCTTCGAAGACACTAAAGATTTAGTTAAAGCGAGAGTAGAGAAATTAAAGAGAGAGGTTAATATAACTGAATCTGAGTATGATCAGGATAAAATCAATGAAAGGATAGCCAAACTAGCCGGAGGAGTAGCTCTTATCAAAGTAGGAGCTGCTACAGAAACAGAGATGAAGCATAAAAAGTTGAGAATCGAAGATTCCCTTAATGCTACGAAAGCTGCTATTGAAGAGGGTGTTGTTTCTGGAGGAGGGCAAACTTTAATTGAAATATCAGATGACCTTTTAAATTTGAGTGAAACATCTTCAGATGATTTAAGAACAGGGATAAATATAGTCAAAGAAGCCCTTTTGGAACCTACAAAACAAATAGCAAAAAATGCTGGTTTTAATGGAGATGTAGTTGTCGCTGAAATTAAAAGACTAAAGAAAGGCTTTAATGCTAATTCAGGAAAATATGAGGATTTAAAAGATTCAGGAATATTAGATCCAACCAAAGTAATAAGATTAGCTCTTCAAGATTCAGTATCTATAGCAGCTATGCTCCTCACAACAGAAGTTGCGATGGCAGACATTCCAGAGCCTGAAGCCGCATCCCCTGGAGGACCAGGTGGAGATCCAATGGCAGGAATGGGTGGCATGGGAATGCCGGGTATGGGTGGCATGGGAATGCCGGGTATGGGTGGCATGGGAATGCCGGGTATGGGTGGCATGGGAATGCCGGGTATGATGTAAAAGCTAACTAGCTTTTTAATCGTTGTTAATCCACTTTCTTAAATTTTTAATATAAGGTAGGGGTAATTTTGAGGTTTCAATATATTGATTTATTTTATTAGAATTTGGATTTTTGCTAAATATTTCATTGCTGCTAGCAGATTCAAGGCCATTTGATTCCCACTTAGTTTCTTCAATATTTTCAAAAGTTTTTGATAATTCAAGCTTAATTTGTTCTTGATTTTCTTCATGCACTTCATCAATTAAAGAGATCTGTTCTTGGTTTTCTTCTTCACGCTGATTTTCTTTTTGTAGTGAACTATGGATTAATAAATCATTTAATGAATCAATCCCAAATCTATGGACCCACTTAAGAACAGCATTATCTTTAAGCAAATAATTATTTTCTAAAGAGGCTTGTTTAAAAACTTCTATTAAATGATTTTTTAAAAGCATAAAAATTCTAATTTAACTTTCTGTTTAACAGAGGTCTAATAATAATCAAGGATAAAACTGTTAAAGAAAATAAAATTGAGATACAACTCTTACAAGTTAAATCACCATATGGGGCATGTAAAGCCACTAATTCTAAATCCATAGTTTGTGTATATGCAGTCCTAATTGGTTCAATAGCAAAAGTTAATGGATTTAATGAAGCTAACCATCCCAGCCAATTTGGCATAAAAGAGATTGGAGCTAAAGCAGTACTAGCAAAGAGAAGAGGTAAATTTATTACGAATATAAGAGCGATTAATTCAATATGTCCCGGTAAAACAAACGCTAAACATAAACTTATTGATGTCACAAAAAGAACTAATAAAATTAGTGTTGTAAACACAATTCCTAAACCATATAAGTTGGGCCATCCATAACCCAAAATGTATGAAACAACCATTATTACGATACTCTGAACAAAGCTCAAGATTGTTATGTAAAAAAAAGAAGATAAAACTATGGATAATCTACTGGTTAAAGGAGCCACAAGTAATCTATTAAGAAATCCAAACTCTCTGTCAAACATTAAAGGAAGACCAGAGTTTAGGGCTCCGCTAAAAGCAGTAAAAACAATAAGTCCTGCTCCTAAAAAATTCCCATAAGAATCAACTCCTGGTAAAAAATCTTCAGGAGCTTTAGAGAATAATGCCCCAAATAAAAAAAGCCAAATTATTGGTTGTAATATCCCTGCTAAAAGAGTTGATGGTCTTCTTTTTAATTGAATAAATAATCTCTTTGTTAAGGCAAATGTTTCTTGATATAAAAAAAATAAATTATACTCTTTTAATTCCATAATTATCTGTAATTAGTATCCATTATAGTTAGTTAACCAAAATTTTTTTTATCGCATGGATTGCTTTGATTCTTTTTTTAGGTCTCTTTTCCCTGCCATAGAAATTTCAGCATCCAATAATGTTTTCCCGGTTGCCTGAAGATATACATCATCCAAGCTTGGCTGACTTTGGGTAAGAGAAAAAATTTCAAACTTTGAGAAGGCCAATTCCACTTTTAGCTTCGTAAGTAAATCTTTTTTCTTGTCTGCTACAAAATTTATCGAGCAACCTTGCGCTTCATTTATAATAATCTGGCTAATTCCATCTATTGAAGATAAAATTTGACAAATATTTTTTGCTTCTTCCTGATTACTAAATTCTCTTACTTTCAAAGTTACTCTATCTCCTCCTAATTTATTTTTGAGCTCTGCAGGAGTCCCTTGTGCTATGACTCTTCCATCATCAATTATCACTAATCTGTCTGCCAATTTATCAATTTCATCAAGATAGTGACTGCTTAAAATAATGGTCATTCCATTATT
Source organism: uncultured Prochlorococcus sp. (assembly GCA_902558895.1). GTDB lineage: Bacteria > Cyanobacteriota > Cyanobacteriia > PCC-6307 > Cyanobiaceae > Prochlorococcus_A. Next base: position 23,048 of record CACEFS010000005.1, on the reverse strand, counting down.
TCTCAAATCTTTCAAAAGTTGCCATATAATGTTCCTACTTTCGATATCTAAACCAACTGTAGGTTCATCCAAAATTAATACTTGAGGCAAATGTAAAAGTCCAGCTGCTAGATCTATTCTTCTTTTCATTCCCCCTGAATAAGTTCCGCACTTACGATCAATCCAATCATTCATTTCTAATTGATCTATTAATTTCTTTATCCTTTCAAATTTTTTGTTTTTGTTAATGTGATATAAATCTGATTGAAAATCCAAAAGCTCTCGTCCAGTTAATATTTTATCAAGGGCAATGTCTTGGGCAACATAACCAATTAATTCTCTAATTTTCCTTGAATTCTTTATCAGATTAATATTATTTATAAAAACTTCTCCACCATCAGGCTCTATTAAAGTAGCAAGTATTTTTATTAGTGTTGATTTACCAGCACCATTTGGACCTAGTATTCCAAATAATGTTCCAGCTTCAATTTCCATCGATAAATTTTTTAATGCCTTAATATCTGAGTAAGATTTTGAGAGCCCTTTAACTTTTATATAATTCATCAATCTTGCAATTTTACTTAAAGAACATTTTACATCTAATTTAATTACTAAGCAGGGATACTATAGATGAAAATATTTGCATAGATTGCTGCTCAAATTCTACGGATAGTTGGGTTCTGGAAATTAATAACAAAAGGCAAATGCCAAACATATAGAGAATAGACCACCTAAAAAGAGACTTTGCTCTTGAAAGATCATCAGGAGATTTCTTTAATTCATTTATTAATTGCAAAAGTCTTCCATTAAATGGCAATAACATAATTCCGTATAAGATACCTCCTTCAGGTAAAGCAAATACTCCCATAATACTCATTAAAACTGTTGCCCATCCATAACGAGAAATCGCTTTAGCAGTAAAAACAGATCCTTTAACAGAAGGGAGCATAGGAATACCAACAGATGCGTAATCATCCTTCAACAAAATTGCAAGTGCCCAAAAATGAGCTGGGGTCCATAACATTACTAAACCAAACAACCACCAACCACTAAGACCTATATGCCCTGTGGCAGCAGACGCTCCAACTAAGGGTGGTATCGCACCAGCAACTCCTCCGAAAACAATATTTTTTGTTGTACGAGGTTTCAAAATAACTGTATATAAAATTACGTAGCTAAATAAACCAAGAAGAGTTAAACCCGCAGCCAAATAATTTACACCACTTACTAAAAGCATCGAAGCTGCCAAAGTACATGATACAGCGGCTAAAAATACAGTCTGAGATGACAACTTTCCTGCTGGCAAGGCTCTTTTACTAGTTCTTGTCATCCGCTTATCTAATTCCATTTCCCACAAGCAATTAAGAGCTCCTGCTGCTGCTGCTGCCAAAGCGCCTCCTCCTAAAGTGCAGATAAGTTTCGGGGAAGACAAAGGCCATTCTTCTGTTAAAGCCATTCCTCCCAAAGTTGTAGCCAGTAAAAGTGGGATTAATCTAGGTTTCGCTACTTCAAGCCAGGGTGGCAAAGTTAATCTTTTTCTTGAAGGTACAACTTCATCCCTAATTGAAGATTTATAGTTCAAGTTTTCTAAGTTACTGCTGTTCATGAGTTGATACCGACCGTTTGGGGATTAAGGGAGTGGTTTGGACCTTTTTTAGTAAAAGGATTTCTAAAAATTAATGTTGTTAATATCGCAATAAATAAAGAGGAGTTAAGTTGATGACCTATAATAAAAATAGGTTCATTTAAATTTGTTTTAAGACTTAAAACACCCAAAGTAATTTGGGAAAACAAGAGAAAAATAAGTGTTGTGAGATATTTCCAATTTTCATCAAGCAAACTTCTCTTATAAATTGCAATAGCAATAATCAATAAAATTGAGAAAGCAATTGGAAAAGCAAATAATTTATGTGTATTTAGAATTAGACATTGTTTATTAAAAGATAAGCAAATATGCGCTGACCAGGTTGATGAAAGCCTTACGCCAATAAAAGATTGAATCAGAGTAAGTAAAAGAGGAACAAAAAATAATAATCTCCACCAAATTAAAGGCTTTTCAATATCGTCATTTTCTAAATTTTGATTTATTGAAATTGTTGTAATGAGAAGTAGAAAAGCTATTAAGAGATGGCCAGTAACAGTATATGAATCAAGCAGGTTTATTACTGTTAAAGCTCCAAAGGATCCTTGGACAATCACGAGAAAAAGTAATAATGAATAAGTTTTAGGTAACCAATTTGGAATCTCATTTTTCCAAATAATTGAAAGCGCAAATTTAAAAAGAATTAATATTCCAACCAGAAAAGCATCTAGACGATGAAACCACTCTAGAAATACTCTCAGGTTCATATGTTTAAAAGGCAAAAAAGATCCATAACATAATGGCCAATCTGGACATGCAAGTCCTGCCTCCATAACTCTAGTGGCACCTCCAATTACGATTAGTGCGATAAGTGCGAATACACTATGACTTCCCAACCTTTTAAAAATTGTCAGATATTTTGATTTATATAATTGGTTATTAATCAAAATGATAAGACCTATTATTTTGCATAATAAATTAGATTCAAAAACCAAACATTAATTAAAAATTAATATGTTTAATTTAAAAAATAATTTACTAATTTAATCTTTTTTCCCTGACAATTAACTCTAAAAAGTTATTAATAATACGTCTTTTATTTCGTAAATCTTAAGAAGTTGTGAATTTAAATGTTTTTCTTTTAACAAAGGATGCAGGTTTAAAAAAATTGAATATCTTGAGAATATAAATATAATTTTTAGAGATCAATTGTTAAATAAAACCATTTATTTAATTCTTATTATTTCACTTGTTTTTGCTATATCTTTTTGGATTGGTTTTAATGTAAATTTGCTCCCAACGGAAGCAAGTATTAATGCACCAATTTACGATGAACTTTTTAAAATTCTTTTCATCATTGGATTAATTATTTTTATAGGAATGACAATAGCTGTTATTTATAGCTTATTTAGGTTTAGGAAAAGAAACGATCAGATAGGTGATGGTATAGCTTTAGAGGGAAATTTAAGCTTAGAAATTGTATGGACAATTATTCCTTCAATAATTGTTTTGTTAATAGGTTTATATAGCTACAACATCTACGATCGAATGGGAGGGATGAAAGAACTAAATCATAACCACGAAATGATGAGTTCTAATTCTGAAAAAATATGGGCTGGAATAAGTCAAACTTCTGATAATGAAATAGCAATAAATAATTTATCAATTGAAGTTTCAGCTATGCAATTTGCATTTCTATTCAATTATCCCAAGGGCAATTTCATATCGGGAGAACTACACGTTCCTGTTGATCAAAAAGTATCAATGAAAATGGAATCCAAAGATGTAATACATGCTTTTTGGGTGCCAGAGTTCAGAATTAAACAGGATATTATTCCTGGGCAACCCACTATTCTAAATTTCACTCCTACAAAAGTAGGAAAATATCCGATAATTTGCGCAGAATTATGTGGCCCATATCATGGAGGGATGAGAGCCTCCATAATTGTTGAAGAAGAATCTGATTACAACGAATGGTTTAACAAAAATAAAAAACCAGAGGTAAATTTATGACAATATCAATTGATCCACAAAAAACTAATAATGAAAGCCTTCAACCTAAAGGCTGGCTTAGATACTTTAGTTTTAGCCTTGATCATAAAGTAATTGGGATACAATACTTGGTTTGTGGTTTTCTCTTCTATCTAATAGGAGGAAGCTTAGCGAGCGCTATAAGAATTGAACTAGCCAGTCCAATGTCTGATTTCATGCCAAGAGATGTTTATAACCAAGTTTTAACTTTACACGGAACAATAATGATATTCCTTTGGATAGTGCCAGTAGTAAACGGTGCTTTTGGAAATTATTTAATTCCATTTTATGTAGGCGCGAGAGATATGGCATTCCCAAGATTAAATGCAGTAGCTTTTTGGTTAATTCCTCCTTCAGGTTTGATGTTGGTAGCAAGCTATTTTGTTGAGGGTGCTGCTCAGGCTGGATGGACGGCTTATCCACCTTTAAGCATAACTACTCCACAATCTGGACAAATTATTTGGATTCTGAGCGTTCTACTACTTGGAGGCAGTTCTATATTTGGTGGTATAAACTTTATAGCCACCATTATCAAATTAAGAAGGCCAGGATTAAAACTAATGCAATTGCCAATGTATTGTTGGGCAATGCTTGGAACAAGTCTATTAGTTGTTTTGTCAACTCCTGTTTTAGCAGGAACTTTAATTCTTCTTAGCTTCGATATCATTGCTAATACGGGGTTTTTCAATCCTGTTTTAGGAGGCAATGTCGTAGTTTATCAGCATTTATTTTGGTTTTATTCTCATCCAGCTGTATACATTATGGTCCTTCCAGCCTTTGGTTTAGTTAGTGAAATACTTCCTGTACATGCTAGAAAACCACTTTTCGGATATACAACAATGGTTTTTTCAATAATGGGTATAGTAGTTTTAGGATTAGTTGTTTGGGCGCATCACATGTTTACGAGTGGAACGCCCCCTTGGATGAGATTGTTCTTTACAATTGCTACAGCATTTATTGCTGTTCCAACTGGTATAAAATTTTTTAATTGGGTTGCAACATTATGGGGAGGTAAAATTTCCATAAATAGTGCAATGTTATTCTCTTGCGGATTTATTATAAATTTCGTTTTTGGAGGTATCACTGGAGTGGCTTTGGCTCAGGTACCTTTCGATATTCACGTACATGATACCTATTTCGTTGTCGCCCATTTTCATTACATAGTTTATGGAGGGACTGTTTTTATTATTTTCTCTTCAATTTATCATTGGTTCCCCAAAGTAACTGGAAAAATGCTCAATGAAAAATTAGGAATTTTACATTTTATCATTACCTTTATTGGATTTAACTTGTGCTTTGCCCCTCAACATTGGCTTGGTTTAAATGGAATGCCAAGAAGAGTTGCAGAATATGATCCTCAATTCCAGTTCGTTAATCAAATTAGTAGCCTTGGGGCTCTTTTGATGGCTATAAGTACAATTCCTTTTTTAATTAATGTATTCCTTAGTGTGAGAAATGGAAAAAATGCTGGAGATAACCCTTGGAATGCTCTTACACCTGAGTGGTTAACATCTTCTCCACCTCCAGTTGAAAATTGGGAAGGAGAAGCTCCCTTAGTTGAAGAACCCTATGGTTATGGTAAAGAAATTTCTGAACGAAAATAAAAACATATGACAACTCTTGATAGCTCAAAAGAAATTCAAAAAAATAATTCTGAAGTCAACGAAACACATGAAGACTTCAGAATGTTTGGTCTTATAACTTTCCTAATTGCGGATGGAATGACTTTTGCTGGATTCTTTGCTGCTTATTTAACATATAAAGCAGTAAATCCATTACCTGATGGTGCTATTTATGAATTAGAACTCCCAATACCTACACTCAATACCATTTTATTACTTGTTAGTAGTGCAACTTTCCATAAAGCAGGCAAGGCACTTTTAAAAGATAAAAACTCTGAATCCCAAAAATGGTTATTTTTTACTGCTTTTCTTGGAATTATATTTTTAATATGTCAATTATTTGAATATTTTCATTTACCTTTTGGATTAACCGATAATTTATTTGCAAGTACTTTTTATGCTCTTACTGGTTTTCATGGATTACATGTCACTTTAGGCACTTTAATGATTTTAATTATTGCTTGGCAATCGAGAATCAAGGGCGGAAGATTAACTAGTCAAAATATGTTCCCTTTAGAAGCTGTTGAATTATACTGGCATTTTGTAGATGGAATATGGGTTATTTTGTTTATTATTTTGTATCTTTTATAAAAAAATATATTTTAAAAATTAAATATATTTTTTATTAATTTATATTGCCACAGTTCTCCTTTTTAGTAAGAATATATAATTATAAATTTGTCAGATAATGCTAGAAGGAAAAGAACTTCTTGAAAAAGCAAAATTATTAAGTAAAAAATCTGAAGATGAGATAGCCAGAGGTTGTGGGTACGTAGGTCCTAGTGGAAGAATCTTAAGAAAAAGTTTTTATAGGGCGCTTATTGAAGCTAAGGGTTACAAAATAGGAAATGGTCGTCAGGGCAAAAATGGTAATAGAGCTTCAAGAGGCCGACAGACAGAATTCAAAACTAAAGTTCATGGCAATGGGAATCTATTAATTGGTCATGCCTACACCAAAAAATTAGGTCTGGAACCTGGTCAGGAATTTAAAATCGATCTTAAAAAAGAATCAAAAACAATTTATCTGATTCCATTAAATTAAAAAATATATTTACCAACCGTTTTCTTTAAGCCACTCGGAAGAAATATTATTTGAAGATAAATCTTGATTACTATTTTTATTAAATAAAAGTAATTTCTCTACATATTTAATTAGTGCATCTGCCTCAAGGTTCACGCTGTCACCGATATTTAATTTATTCAGATTTGTTTTATGCCAAGTATGAGGAATTATCGCAATAGTAAATATTGCTCCTTCCTGCTCATATTTTGCAATCGTAAGACTTATACCATTTACACAAATACTACCTTTATTAACTACATATTTTGAAAAATTATTATTTTTCCACTTTATTGATAAGAGCCAAGATTTCTCTAATTTTTCTATATTCTCAACTATTCCAAGGCCATCAACATGTCCGCTGACTATATGCCCTCCTAGACGGTCAGAAACCCTAAGAGCGGGCTCCAAATTAACAATCTGATTCAGGTTCGACTTTACTCCTAAAGTTGTTTTTTTTAATGTCTCCTCACTAACATCAACAGTAAATTTATTTTGAAAAATCTCTTTAACTGTCAAACAAATTCCATCAACAGCTATGCTGTCACCAATTGCCATATCAAATAAATTATCTAGAATTTCAATTTCTAAAATATATTTTTCTTGTCTTAGTTTTCCAACTGATTGAATTATTCCTGTAAACATAGTTTAAAAAAATATTTTTGCAAAATTTTATATTTACTTTAATTTACTTTAAATCATTTTCAACTATAAATAAATTAAAGAGTAAATAAAAAGAAATTGATCATATTTAGATGATTATTAATTCACAAAAAAGATCATTTGGTAGAGGGGCGAAAGTGAGCTTATTCACTTTGGGGACAATGCGAGCAACTGAAAGTCTCGAAAAAATGTATAGCGTAATAAAAAATGCATATTATGTAGGAATTAACCACATAGAAACAGCACCCTCTTATGGTGATGCTGAATCACTTATTGGAAATTCAATAAAAAAATTAGAAATAGAAGAGAATATAAAAGAAAAAAATTGGGTGATTACTTCCAAAGTTTTACCAAAGGGTGATTTTGACTTTTTAAAAAATAATTTTAAAAAGTCTCTTAAAAATTTAAATCGCGAGAAAATTAATAATCTTGCAATTCACGGACTCAACTTAAAACATCATCTAGAATGGGTTCTTTCTGGAGAGGGTAAGAAATTCATTTCTTGGATAATTGAGAAGGAACTAGTTGATCAAGTCGGTTTTAGTTCTCACGGCAGTTATTCACTAATTAAAGATGCAATTAACTGTGAAGTTTTTACTTTTTGTAGTCTTCATTTACATTATTTAGATCAAAGTAAGATTGCTTTAGCAGAGGAAGCTATAAAAAAAGGTATGGGAGTTTTAGCAATATCACCTGCAGATAAAGGCGGTAGATTGTATTCTCCAAGTGATATTTTGATAGAGGCCTCTAAGCCTTTTCATCCATTAGAATTAGCGTATCGATTTCTTCTCGCAAAAGGCATTACAACTTTATCCTTGGGGGCGACAAACAAAAAAGATTTTGAATTTGCGCATAAACTTAGAAACTCATTCGAGAAGCTTACAAAACTTGAAAAAAGCGCCCTTAATAGAATTGAGGAAGTTTCTAATGAAAGATTAAACTCAACCAAATGTGAACAATGTAGATCTTGTCTTCCATGTCCAAATGTAGTGCCTATTCCAGAAATACTTCGTTTAAGAAATATATCTGTTGGTTATGGCCAATTAGAATTTGCCAAAGAAAGATACAATTTAATAGGAAAAGCTGGCCACTGGTGGGAAGAAAAAAATTCCTCATTTTGTCAAGAATGTAATAAATGTGTTCCTAAATGTCCTAGTAAATTAGATATACCAAATTTATTAAAGGAAACTCATAACTTATTAATTGAAAATCCTACAAAAAGATTATGGGGATAAGGACTCATTCCAGATATTTTTAAGATTAATTTTTTGTTCGTTTGTTAAGACAGGGAAAGACCAACTATTTTCCCAACATTTCTCAGAAGGTCCTGAGATGGGGAGAATTTCAGTTTTATATTTACTTTGCAAATAATCACTATTGAATGGAAGATACCAACCCTGGCTTACTAATTTATCTACTGTTGATTTATTTTCTAAAGATTTAATCCATTTCATTAATATTGCATTATTTAGATTTGATCGACTAAGTAGAAAATGCCACATCAAAGGTACGCCTTGGCTAGGGAAAACTAAAGAAAGCCTTGGATCTATTTTTAAATATTTTGAACAAAGACTATAAGGAACTATTGCCACAATAGCATCAGAATTAATCAACCAATTAAGCATATTTTTATCATCAAATAACATAGCTTGGCTTTTGAGTTTTTTTAAAGAATTAGATGAATTAATTTTTTGAGCAATTGACAATATTATTCTGGGACTTTGAGGAAAAATAATTTTCCCAGTTAATTTTTCAGAAAGAAGAAAATCCCAAGATGTTCTTGCTGAAGTTATTAATTCTTTATTATTTTTAATGATGATTGTATAGGGTACTACGCCAATAGGAAATAATTTACTCCTCAGATTTTGATCAAAGCTTCCCAAAAAATCTATCGATCTCTTATCCAAATTTTCGAACAATGCATATTCATTTATTTTTTCAAATTCTGAAAAATCTATACTAGAAATCCATCCATCATTTATTAAAGTAAAGTCAGAATTGAAAATTGTGTTTCTATTTTTTTGTAGCTGAATATTTTCAAAATTAATTTTTTCCTGCCTCCAATCTTTTGGAATCGTATCTTTAAAAGATTCTGGATAAAAAGAATTTTGTAATGCAATTTTTACTTTATTAGGTAGATTGCTGCAAGAGTTTAAGAAAAATAAAAGCGAAAGCTTACCACAATTTAAAAATTCTCTTCTGGTTGCAAATTTTGAAAACATTCAGCAATCCTTATCTAAAGAAATTTGACCTAGGCCCTTCATCATTTCCAGATTTTGTTGACACAATGAAACTATTTCTTCATTTTTAAATCCATCTAAGAAAGCAAGCAATGATATTCCACCAGCACCTACACCTTCTTTTACATGACCTAATTCATAATCCTTCAATTCTTTGTATTTTGAAGATTTGAAATTTAAAGGACTGGCTAAACCTAATAATTTGACATCATATTTTTCATTAATTAGATTTACTAAATCATTTAGAGAGTTATCTTTCACAAGCCATCCAGTTGTCGCAATAAAAACATCTTCAATAAATTCATCTTTATTTTTTTCACCTAAAAATTCTAATACAAGCAAAATGACTGCTAACATCTGACTTCCTCCAGACAATATTACATGTTGTTTTGCTAACCTGGCACCAATTAATAGACCCATTGAAAAAGCTTGGAAAGGATCACCTACTGCCGCGACAACATCAAAAGAGTCGGAATCAGCCTTGAAATTCGCATTTAAAAGTCCTCTTTTAATTACTTGTCTCCTTAGTTCTCTTGGAGCTTTAAATAAACTACTCCCTACTAAATTAGATACCTGCAAACCAAAAGCTTCCATTACTGCCTGAGCAGTTGTGGTGCCCCCCGGTACAGATTCAGAAATTAAAACTGGTTGTTTTAAGGATTTTCCTATCGCAAGACCTTTTTCATAGAGATTTAAAACTCTCTCTTTAGTCATCGATTTACCAGTAGTAAGACAATTTGATGGGCCCAAATTTCTATCTTCTACAACCAAATGATTAAAATAAGGCTTTGCTCCTATTCCCAGAGGAACAATAACTGGAAAAGTATTTATAAGCTTTGAACAAACATGACTGATTAGGGCCGGAGTTACTCCTGCATTGAGAAGAGGCAATTTATATTTATGATCTTTTGAAGCACCCTCAAGCAAAAATTCAGCATCTGCGAGCGCAGTTGTTCTCCTCGATTTTGGATTAATACCTGCTGCGGAAATTCCTGGAATTTGAGATGTATTAGTGCCAGCAATTATAAGAAATATTTTTAAATTTTTAATATTCTTTTTCAGTATTTCTATCTTATTGAGTTGTCTTTTTTTATTGGATTCATTACCAAAAAAATTTATCCCTAATTCTGTACTGTACATTCTTACTTTTTTTAATTATTAAAATCAACTAAGCTATTTAACAATCTTGGAGGATCTGGGATAGTTAATTTAAATCTAGGAAACAGAGAATAGGCAACTACATGTACAGTTAAAACATAAACTATTTCTTGAAAAATTATTAATAAAATTGCACCTAGTTGTATATTCAAAATTGAGGGATATAAAGGTAAATTAAATAATCCAATTAACTTTTCTATTAGACCATAACTCGCTCTAGTAATTAACACCCAAAGATTATCTCCAACCAACGTAGATAATGCTATTACTCTTATTAAGAAGCCAAGGGTTCCAATAACAACTCCCCCAGTTAAACTAAGTTTCCAACTCTTTTCTTTAAACCAACACCAACCTAACCAAAAAGCCAAAATCCCATAAGGAAATAAAAATAAAGTTCCTCTAACAGGACCCATAATTATGAATAAAAGTAGAAATTGTATTAAAAGTCCTTCCAATGCAATTTTAGTTCCTCTTCTCAAGTGCAACAAGATTATTGGGAGGGGTAAAATCAACCTTAATAAAGCTCCCCCAATTGGCAGATAATATAATGCAACCCATAATAAAGACGAAAGAGATGCTAAATAAGAGGTCTCGACAATATTTAATGCTTCAGTTTTTGTTGTTATTTTCATTTTTTGTTGAATATTTTTAATTAATTTTTATTCATACTTTTATTTTTTGAATCTAAGATACGTTCAATCTTTTCTATTTCAAAATTTACCTCAGAATTACTCAATATGGAACTCAACTCTTCCGTGGGATCTTTTGGATCTACATCTTTTAAAATGAATATTATTTTGTAAGATTGAAGCTCAATTTTTCTTTTTTTTGAAAGATTCTTAATTTTTTTATTTTTTTTATCAGCAAATTTTTTATTTTCTTTTTCTAAATTTATATCATTTTTATTTTCTGGAACATTTTTTGGCTTTTCTACCTTTTTAATTTTTTTATTTTTTTTATCAGCAAATTTTTTATTTTCTTCTTCTAAATTTTTATCATTTTTATTTTCTTGAACATTTTTTGGCTTTTCTACCTTTTTAATTTTTTTATTTTTTTATCATCAAAATTTTTGTTTGCTTTTTCTAAATTTATATCGTTTTTATTTAATAAGTTATTTTGTAAATCTTCATTTTTGCTTGTTTTTTCTAAATCATTAAAACTACTTTCAAGAAAATTTCCAATCATCCCTCCAGAACATGATTGCAAGAAAATTAAAAAAATTAATAAAAAAAATTCTTTTTTTTTTAAAATCATATTTTTTCTAACTTTTCTTTTTCTTGATAGTTTTTTTATTGCTAATCTTTGTTTTTTTTAAAATTGAACCTTTTTTATCTTTTAGTTTTTCTTCTAAAAGAGATACTGCGTCATCTATGGTAAATTTTTCTATATCAGTATCTTTGGTAATCGAAACATTGTTTTTACCACATTTTAAATAGACCCCATATCTTCCATTTAATATTTGAATTTTTTCTTTAAATTCTTTCGGTTTTCCAAAGTCTTTAAGTACCTCTTGACCACCTCTACCCATTTTTGGCATCGCAAGAATTTCTAATGCTCGTTCTATATCAACTGTAAAAACATCATCCTCTTTCTTTAAGGATCTGTTTTCAGATTCATTTTCATTTTTAATCCATTTGATATACGGGCCAAATCTTCCTCTATCAGCCTCGACAACTCCTCCTTCAGGATGAACTCCTAACAATCTAGGTAAACTTAAAAGTACAAGAGCCTCACCTAGAGTTAGATCATCAGTTTTCAACTCTTTGGGTAATGAAGCTCTTCTTGGTTTAGCTTTATCTTGATCATTATTTCCCAATTGTACATAAGGTCCATAAGGGCCAAATCTTAAAAAGACTTTTTCCCCAGTTTTTGGATCAGTTCCAAGATCCGATGGGCCACTTAAAATTTGATCAACTTGCTTTATGTCTAAATCTCCAGGAGTAATATCCATTGGAAGATTACCTTTCGCTTGAATTTCATTACCAGATTCATCAATTTTTGTACCCTCTAGCCAAGGTCCGTTAGAGCCTATTCTGACTACGCAAGGAAGGTCTTCGAAATCAACTTGTCTATAAGCTTTACCATCAATATCACCCTCTGTTTTCTGAACCTTTACCTCCAAACCATTTTTACCTTTATAGAAAGTTTCGAGGTATGGCAGCCACTCAAGATTGCCTGAAGATATTTCATCCAATGAAGATTCCATTTTTGCCGTAAAAGTAGTATCAACCAGATCAGGAAAATGTTCTTCTAATAGAGCAGTAACAGCAAAAGCTGTAAACGTTGGAGCCAAAGTATTGGAAGATATATTCGCATAACCTCTATCAACTATGGTTCCAATAATGCTGGCATAGGTAGAAGGTCTTCCAATCCCTTCTTTTTCAAGAACTTTAACTAATGCGGCCTCTGTATATCTTGCAGGAGGTTTAGTTTCATGAAAAGTAGATTCCTTATTATTAACATCAAGACATGTTCCAGTTTTTAAGTTTGGGAGAATAATTTCTTGTTGTTCAAGGGATGAACTTGGGTCATCACTTCCCTCGACATAAGCTCTGAAAAATCCTGCGAAATCAATACTTTTCCCGCTCGATTTAAATATTCCATCTCCTACGCTAATTTCAGCATTAATCATTGTTAGCCTAGCTTCAGCCATTTGACTAGCTACAGTTCTTTTCCAAATTAAATCGTAAAGTGATAAATCTCTACCAGTTAGATTAGTTTCCTTTGGTGTTTTAAATACCTCACCTGCAGGCCTAATAGCTTCGTGAGCTTCTTGAGCATTTCTTGCAGTTGAATTAAATTGTCTTGGTGAGTTAGATAAATATTCTTTTCCATACTTAGAACTAACACATTCTCTAGCAGCTCTTGTAGCTTGTTCGGAGAGATGAACTGAATCAGTTCTCATATACGTTATAAAACCTCTCTCATATAGCCCTTGTGCACATCTCATAGTTTCTCTTGCAGACAAACGAAGCTTCCTATTTGCTTCTTGTTGTAATGTGCTAGTCGTAAATGGAGGAACTGGCTTACGAGTGGATGGCTTTTCTTCGATTTTTGAGACTACCCAATCCTCAGAGGAAAAAGTCTTCAATAATTCATTTACTTGTTCTTCTCCAATTATTAAAGATTTGTTCCCTTCTTTTAATTTTCCGGTTTGTTCGTCGAAATCGGAACCATTAGAAATTCGTTGACCGTTTAAACTGAATAATTTAGTTTCGAAAGTTATATTATCTTTTGCTAGGGAAGCTTTAATTCCCCAGTAACTAGCTTTTTTAAAGGATCTTCTTTCTCTCTCTCTTCTAACAAGAAGCCTTACAGAAACGGATTGAACCCGACCAGCAGATAATCTGGGGGCTACCTTCTTCCAAAGTAAAGGAGATAATTCATATCCAAAAAGCCTGTCCAAGATTCTTCTGGTTTCTTGAGCCTGAACAAGTTCCATATCAATTTCTCTTGTTTGATCTAAAGCTTTATTAATTGCCTTTTTTGTAATTTCATGAAAAACCATTCTCTTAGTTGGTATTTTAGGCTTCAGTATTTGCAGAAGATGCCAGCTAATACTCTCTCCCTCTCTATCTTCATCAGTTGCCAGTAATAGTTGGGTAGCACCTTTCAAAGCATCTTTCAGCTCTTTAACAACCTTTTTTTTATCTTTAGGAACTATGTAAAGTGGTTCAAAATCTTCTGTTGTATTAACTCCTATCCTTGACCATTTTTCCTTTTTAACCGCAGCAGGTATTTCAGCAGCTCCTTTTGGAAGATCTCTTACGTGTCCCATTGAAGCGAGAACTTCATAATTAGAAGGCAAAAACTTTCTTATTGTTTTTGCTTTGGTGGGACTTTCAACAATAACAAGTGTGTGATCCAAGGTTTATTTCAAAAATTGGTGTTTTTGTTCAGTTAGGGCATATTATAATTATTTGAAGGTTTTTCAAGTAACTTCTTCTTAAAATTTCAAAAATCATACTCACAAATTATAATCAAATTAAGATTAACTCTTAGACCCTTACAATCAAACATCTACTTTAATCCAATTTAATAAAGTGCCCAACGAAATCTTTACAATTAATCTAAATGCTCAAGCCATTATTCCAGAGGCTTTTATTTTATTAGGCATTGTTGGAACACTTCTTGTAGATTTAGCTGGAGAAAAAACTGCATCAAAATGGGCACCAATAATATGCTATTTATCAATTGGCAGCTCTCTTGTTAGTTTGGCATTGCAATGGAGTAATCCGGTAGAAAGCGCATTCCTGGGGTCCTTTAATTCAGATAATTTGGCAATCGCATTTAGAGCAATAATTTCTTTATCAACCCTAGTTTCTTTACTTATAAGTTGGCGTTACACAGAACAAAGTGGTAGCCCAATTGGCGAGTTTGCCGCGATAGTTCTTTCGGCCACCCTTGGAGCAATGCTTTTGTGTGGATCTACTGACCTTATTAGTGTATTTATATCTCTGGAAACTTTATCTGTAGCAAGTTACTTACTTTCTGGTTACCTCAAGAGAGATCCAAGAAGTTCAGAAGCAGCTTTAAAATACTTGCTTGTTGGGTCAGCTGCTGCTGCTGTCTATTTGTATGGCTCCTCTTTTCTTTATGGATTAAGTGGTTCAACAAACTTAGCAACTATTGGTTTAGAGATTATAAATAAACCCTCCTTCATCACTTCCCTGGCTCTCGTATTTGTCTTGTCAACTGTTGCTTTTAAAATCGCTGCAGTTCCCTTTCATCAATGGACTCCTGATGTTTATGAAGGATCACCTACACCTGTAGTTGCTTTTTTATCCGTCGGTTCAAAGACAGCAGGTTTTGCATTTGCGATAAGAATATTAAGCACTACTTTCTCTTCATTCGATGAAGAATGGAAACTATTATTTACTATTTTAGCCATCTTGAGCATGGCTCTAGGAAATGTTGTAGCGCTAGCTCAAACCTCAATGAAAAGGATGTTAGCTTACAGTTCTATTGGACAAGCAGGATTCGTAATGATAGGAATAGTATCTGGTACACAAGATGGTTTATCAGCTGCTGTTTTATATTTGGCTGCATATTTATTTATGAATTTAGGAGCATTTTCATGTGTAATACTTTTCTCACTAAGAACTGGTTCTGACAGAATTCTTGATTACTCTGGACTTTACCAAAAAGATCCTCTCATCACATTAGGTTTAAGCCTTTGTCTCTTATCTCTTGGAGGTTTACCTCCAATGTTAGGATTTTTTGGAAAGATCTATTTGTTCTTTGCAGGTTGGGCAAATCATCAATATCTATTAGTAATCGTTGGATTAGTTACTTCAGTTATATCTATTTATTACTACATTTCAGTTATAAAAATGATGGTAGTTAAAGAACCACAGGAAGCCTCTGAAATCGTCAAATCATATCCTGAGATTAACTGGGGAATTGTAGGATTGCCTCCCTTAAGAATTGCACTTTATACTTGCGTGGCAGTAACTGCTCTTGGAGGAATCCTTTCTAATCCTCTTTTTAAATTAGCCAATACCGCAGTTTCAGAAACTCCTTTCTTACAAGATATTATTGCTACTGCAAACAATATTTCCTAGAAAAATTTTTCGATAAATGTCTAAGAAAGTCGCAAGTTTAGAAAATATATCTAAAACATATGGGAAAGAACATCTAACTGTTAAAGCCTTAGATAGCATAAACTTAGAAATTTATAAAGGTGATTATTTAGCTGTAATGGGAGCTAGTGGCTCAGGCAAAAGTACAGCTATGAATATTATTGGTTGTCTAGATAGACCATCTGAAGGTATTTATAAATTAAATGGTATTCCTGTTGAAAATTTATCTGATGATGATCTCGCGGAAATTCGTAACCAAAAATTAGGCTTCGTTTTTCAACAATTTCATCTTCTTTCAGACGCAACTGCACTTGAAAACGTAACTTTGCCCATGATTTATGCTGGTATTGATCCTGAACAAAGATTAGAGCGAGGTAAGAATGCCTTAAAAAAAGTTGGCCTTTCAGAAAGGATGAATAATCGTCCAAATCAATTATCTGGAGGTCAACAACAACGAGTTGCTATAGCGAGAGCTATTATCAATAACCCCGCAATTTTGCTAGCAGACGAACCTACTGGAGCACTAGATTCAAAAACCACTGAAGATGTATTAGATCTTTTTGACAAACTGCATGAATCTGGAATAACTATAGTTTTAGTTACCCACGAAGATGAAGTTGCAAATCGCGCAAAAAAAATAGCCAAATTTAAGGATGGAAGAATAGTTGAATTAAAAGTTAATTAAATTCAAAACCTTCTAATTACTTTCAGTTGAGTTTCATTCTCAATTCTTAAATTCCCATTAGAATCAATATCTTTAATTTTCCATGTATTAGGACAATAACCACTAGGTAAAAAACTTTTATTAAGAAACTTATTTGCAGATTTGATCACATATTCTTTATTCTTATTAAATTCAGTTGAATCATTAAAAGCTTTAAGAACTTTAGCTGTCCAAAAATGTTGATTAATATTCTTAGTTTGAAGTACTTTTGATAATGAAATACCTTCCGATGGAGTGCGATTTAAAACATTCATGCCAATTCCCACTCTTACATAGATAATTTCTTTGCCTCTTGTTATAACCCTCGGTACAAATCCAATCAACTTTTTTGAACCAAAAAAAATATCATTTGGCCATTTCAAACAAACATTTATATTCTCTTGTCTAAGCATTTCACATAACTTAATACCTAAAGACAAATTAAATATTTGACATTCAAATTCTTTTGAAAATATTGGGTAAGCTGCACTTAACCAAATCCCGCCTTTTGGTGAAATCCAAGTTTTTGAGTTTTGACCAACCCCTGAGAACTGTTCTCTTGCGATTATAGCTACAGGCTGATTTTTCTTTATTTCAGAATATTCAAAAAAGTTTGTTAGCTCATTTTCGGTACTTTTACATTTTATTTTGTAATGAAGTGTCCAGGTTGGATATTGACCCTGAATTTTTTTTAAATAAAAAACTGTCTTAGCTGCAGGTCCAATAACTTTCACAAATTTTTTATTAAAACAACGAGCATCTTTTAAAAGATTAGATTAACTTTAGTCTTAATAAGTAAATTTTACAAATTGGACAAAAAGTATTTGCCAATAGTGAATAGAAGGAATCCACATCCATTAAAAATTTGTCTTGATAATTTCAAAAAATCCTGCGGAGACTTAGATAAACTCTCTAAAATCAACGAAAACTGGAAGAACTTAATCGGATTAGAACTATCTCAAGAATGTAAACCATTAAATATTGAAAAAAAAATACTTACTATTGCAGTAAATCATCCACAGTGGCGCCAAGCTTTAATCTATAACAAGCATAAATTAAAAGAGCGAATAGAGAAAATTGGAATAACTTTGAATGAAATAAAAATAATACAAAATTATGAAATTAAAAATAAAAATATCAAAGCTACTAATGCAAAGATAGTTTGGGCAAAGCATCCAAGCAGAATCAATCAAAATAATATGTGCATTTGTACTCTTTGTAATTCCCCTACTCCTGAGGGAGAAATCAAAAGGTGGGGAAAGTGCTCTTTTTGTTGGAGAAAAATAAAAAACTAAATTCTTTATTTAACTAAAATTAGTATTCCCATTTGCCCCCACAAAATAGTCCTATATTCAGCTTTTTTAAATCCAACTTCCTTAGCAATATTTATAAGCTCATTTTTCTTTGGAAAATTACGAATACTTTTTTCAATATATTCGTACTCTGGACCTAAATTAAAAAGCCGCGAAATGGTTACTACAATTAATCTCAAATAAATTTTCTGAAAAATATTGGATAAAGAATTTCTTGTTGAGTGATTAAAATCCAAAAATCCTGCCCTTCCCTTATCCTTCAAAAGATCAAAAACTTTTTTTATTCCTTCTTCAACATTATTTAAGTTTCTAAGTCCATATGACATACAAATCCCATCAAAATTTTTTGAATAATCATTAATTTCTAATACATCTTTAATTTCCCACTTAATAAATTTATTTTTTTTTAGCTCTGATTTATTTTTTGCAATATTTAAAATATCTTCTGCACTGTCAATCCCAGTAATTGAACCCCTTGGACTAACTCTCTCAGAAATTAAGAATGCTAAATCTCCAGTTCCACAGCATAAATCAGCCCAATTTTCGCCATTTAAAGGTTCCAATAAATTAACTAATTTCCTTTTCCATAATCTGTGCAGCCCAAAACTTAACAGATTATTTAAAAAGTCATATTTATAAGAAATTTTATTAAATATATTTTTGACTTCGATAGTTTTTGTGAATTTCATTTTTAAATTTTTAACTTATTTTTTGGTATTAAATTAAATTTTTATTCATATGGTCTAATTGGAAGATTTTTTTCGAGAAGGAAAGTTTTTATTTCTTGTAGAGTAAGTTTCTTATCATGAAGTAATGATGCTAAAAGTGCGGCAGATGCCCTGCCTTCATTGAAAACATCATAGATATCTTCTAAACAACCTGCTCCTCCAGAAGCAATCACTGGAATATTAACAATATTGGTAACAGATTCAGTCAGATGTAAATCATATCCATTCTGCGTACCATCCCCATCCATTGAAGTAAGCAAAATTTCCCCTGCTCCTAACTCCTCAACTTTCTTTGCCCAACTTAATACATCTATTCCAGTATTTTCTCTCCCTCCTTTTACATATACCTCCCATTCATCAGTCTTATTAAATTTTCTTTTAGCATCAATTGCTATCACGATACATTGATTACCAAATTCTCTAGAACTTTTGGAAATTAAATCTGGATTTCTAACAGCAGAAGAATTCAAACTCACTTTGTCTGCTCCAGCTCTTAAAAGATCATTAATTGAAGAAACAGAATCTATTCCTCCACCTACTGTAAATGGGATTTTTACTGATTTTGCGGTCCTAGAGACGAGGTCAACTAATGTATTTCTATTTTCTACACTAGCTCTAATATCTAAGAATACTAATTCATCTGCGCCCTCATCAGAATACCTACAAGCCAATTCAACAGGATCGCCAGAATCTCTCAAGTTAACAAAATTTACACCTTTAACCACTCTGCCATGGGCGACATCTAAACAAGGAATTAAACGAAGAGCTACCATTTTAGTAAAAATTGTCCAAATGCTGTTAATCTTGCATAATAACTTCCATTTTACCTCTTATGGCTGAAACAAAATTATTACCCAAAATTGGTAGTAAAATTAAAATTAACATTAACAAAGTAAAAGATAGACTACCAGCTAAATTAATTGATCAAATATCCTCTAATCCGAAAGCCGTAATAACAGGCTATAAAATGACAGACGGCAGGAGTATTGGGATCACCGCAAAATTTCAGAATGGTGAGCAAAATTGGTTTTTCCCAGAAGAAATTGAGAAAGGTTAAAGACTAAAGTGAATGATCCAAAACAACTATTAGGAATTAAGGGTGCCTCTGAAACATCAAGCATATGGAAACTCCGCGTACAGTTAATGAAACCCATAACGTGGATCCCTTTAATATGGGGGGTTATTTGTGGAGCAGCTGCAAGTGGGAATTTTGAATGGACATTTAGTAATGTTCTAGCTTCATTGGCATGTATGTTGATGAGTGGACCACTTTTGGCTGGTTATACCCAAACCATAAATGATTTTTTTGATAAAGAAATTGATGCAATTAATGAACCAAATAGACCAATTCCTTCTGGCAAAATTTCAATTAAAGATGTAAAAATACAAATCTGGGTATTACTTATAGCTGGTTTAATAGTTGCTTTTCTATTAGATTTATATGCTAAGCACAGCTTCCCCTCCGTCTTACTTTTGGCATTAGGAGGTTCCTTTGTTAGTTATATATATTCTGCTCCACCACTCAAATTAAAACAGAATGGTTGGCTTGGAAATTATGCATTAGGAGCATCTTATATAGCTTTACCATGGTGGGCAGGACAAGCCTTGTTTGGGAAATTAACTATCGTGACGGCGATACTAACACTTGCTTATAGCCTCTCAGGACTTGGAATTGCTGTTATTAATGATTTCAAAAGTGTTGAAGGAGACTCAAAGCTAGGCTTAAATTCTCTACCAGTAGTATTTGGAATTAAAAATGCAAGTAGAATAAGTGCAGGACTAATTGACATTTTTCAATTAGCAATGGTTGTAGTATTAGTCATTATTGGTCAACATTTAGCCTCTGTAATTTTGGTTTTATTGGTAATTCCACAAATTACATTTCAAGATATGTGGTTACTAAGAGATCCTTTAAAGTTTGATGTCAAATATCAAGCAAGTGCCCAACCGTTCCTTATAACTGGAATGTTAGTTACAGCTTTAGCGATAGGACATAGTTTTTTAGTTGCTTAAGGTGCAAAAGGTTAAATTCAAATCTATTTTTTTAATAATTCCAATATTAATTTTTTCTGGAATATCTTTTTATTTTTTTAGTCTAATATTTAGTACCTTAAAATTTGACGTTTTTAAAAATAAAAAGTCTCGGGGAACTAAATATTCTTACGTAATATCATCTTCTGATAATAGGATACTAAGCAAATTAAGCCGCAAATTTGAAATAGATAATAGTTATCATAAAATTCCATTTTTTCTTAAACATTCTTTTATATCCTCTGAGGATAAAAGATTTTATAAACATAATGGAATAGATTTAAAAAGTATTTCTCGTGCCCTTATTCAAAATATTAGAAGTGGTTATGTTAAAGAAGGAGGAAGTACGATTACTCAACAAGTTGCCAGATTACTTTTTTTAAATAATGATTTAAGTTTTCAAAGAAAAATCAAAGAAATATTTATATCACTCATACTTGAATTTAGATATAACAAAAATCAAATTTTAAAATTATATTTAAATAATATTTATCTAGGATCAGGAGCATATGGGGTAAACGAGGCTGCCCAAGTTTATTTTGGAAAATTTATAGAAGAATTGACATTATCAGAGATCGCATTAATTGCCGGATTAGCTCCAGCTCCATCAATTTATTCACCCTATCAAAATTTAGAACTAGCTATTAAAAGTAGAAATAAAGTTCTTGAATCAATGTTTGTTGATGGATATATTTCTCTTGCAAATAAAAATAAGGCTATTAAAGAAAAAATAAACTTAAATTATCAAAAAGCTGATAATTTTTTAGATGATAAATTACTAATAAACTTTATTCTTCAGGAAACAGATAAAAAAATTGGAAGTAAAAATGATTATAAGTTTTTAAGAATTAAATCTTCTATCAACAAAGATTGGCAAGAAAAAGGTCAAAAAATATCAAGATACGCAGGGCCTAAAGAACTTGAATTTGGTCTGTTATCTCTCGAATCAAACACTGGACTAATCAGGACAATGATAACCAGCAAAAATCCATCAATTAATGAATACAATAGAGTGATTTCATCTGTAAGACCTTTAGGTTCTACTTTTAAAATAATCCCTTATGCTGCTGCATTAATAGAAGGAATAAAATTAAGAGATAAATTTGAAGACTTACCAATATGCTGGGAAAGTTATTGCCCAAAAAATTTTTCAGAAGACTATAGAGGTTCAATATCTTTGATTGAATCATTTAAAAGTTCATCAAATATCGTTCCAATATCAATAACAAAAAAAATCGGCTTAAAAAATATTATTAATTTAGCGAATTCATTTGGACTAGGTTACGAGCAAGAGTTTGAGGAATTCCCATCATTAGCTATTGGCGCCTACGGAGATAATCTTTTAAACATCACAAATGCATATTCTGCAATAAACAATAATGGCAAGATTCAAAGCCCCGAAATCATAGAAAAAATAGAATCATTTAAAAAACAACCTATTTGGGAAAATAAATCTATTTCCAAGAAAATATTAGATTTAAAAATAAACAAGAAAATAAATAAACTTCTTGAAAAATCTGTAAAAGAAGGAACTTCAAAAGCAGCCTTTATAAAAGGAAAGAAAATTTATGGAAAAACAGGAACATCTGATGGAAATAAAGATCTCTGGTTTATTGGTTCCATTGATAACCTTACAACAGGGATCTGGATAGGTTATGACGATAACAAAGAATCTGAATTATCTAGTGGGAATGCAGCTTATTTATGGAAGAAGTTCATATCTGAAATTTATGAAATTCCAATTAAAAAATAAATTATATTTTTAAGATTTATAAGAAATTATTGCAGAATAAAATCCATCACCAGGATAATCCAAGCTAGGTAAAATTTGCTTTTGGCTAACCAATTTTAAAGTTTTGTTTTTTCCAATAAATCGTTCAATTAATAAATTATTTTCATCAGGACAAATAGTACAAGTTGAATAAACTAAAGTACCATCTTTTTTCAAAAGAGGTAAAATACTCTCCAAAAGTTTTTCCTGTAATAAAGTTAAAGATTTTATTTTTTCTTTACTTAAAGACCATCTAGAATCTGGATTCCTAGAAAGAGTTCCAATGCCTGAACATGGAGCATCTAATAAAATCTTATCAAAATAAGATATAAACTTAGGATTTAATTCAATCAAACTCGTAGCATCAGCCTTAAGAGTATTAACAGATTTCAAATTTAACCTTTCTAAATTTGATTGCAGTATTTTCAATCTTTTTGCTGATCTATCTACGGCAATGATTTCAGCACTATCATTTGTTAATTCCGCAAGGTGGGTAGACTTACTTCCTGGAGCTGCACAAGCATCTAAAATCTTTTCACCTACTTTTGGATTTAATAGAGGTGCTATCCACTGAGAAGATCTATC